>JAHJDG010000166.1 GCA_018812265.1 bacterium
ATGAAGGGACTGCCGACGGATGAACCCGATGCGCCTTTTGCCTTTCTGTTGCAGTGCGAAGAACCCTACACGGCCGAGATGATCCGCCGGCGTCTGCTCGAGTTCAACGTCGTCTGTGAAGCGGATGACCGGGATGGCGTGATTGCCTTGCCTTGTCACGCATCGCTTGCCCCGCGCCACGTGGAGTATATTTTCGGAGCCTTCCGCGGAATGGTGAATCCCTGCTATACGTTTGTGAGAAAGGACCCGGCCGAAACCGAATGAGTGTGGATCGCTTCCTGATCACCGGCGGAGCCGGTTTTATCGGCTCCAATATTGCCGCCGAACTTGTGAAACGCGGCCACGATGTTGCCATCTTCGATAATTTTTCCACCGGCCGCCGCGAAAATCTCGAGAAAATCGAACGGGATATCGAGATCATTCCCGGCGACCTCCGCGATGCCGATGCCGTGAAGAAGGCGGCAACTGGCCGAACCTTCATTCTTCATCAAGCCGCGCTTCCCAGCGTCTCGCGCTCCGTACAGGATCCCCTCGCGACCAACGAGGTCAACGTCGCGGGGACGTTGAACCTGCTTGTGGCGGCCCGCGATGTCGCCGTTCGCCGCGTCGTGCTGGCGTCGTCGTCGTCCGTCTATGGAGACACGCCCAGTTTGCCGAAAGTGGAGACAATGCCGGTCCTGCCCATGTCTCCCTATGCCGTGAGCAAACTGGCGGCGGAAAAGTACGCTGCGGCTTTTTTCAAAGTCTACGGACTGGAGACGGTGGCGTTGCGCTATTTCAACGTCTTCGGTCCCCGTCAGGATCCGACGTCGCAGTACTCTGCCGTGATCCCCCGCTTCATCACGGCCATCATGCGCGGAGAACAACCGACCGTCTATGGCGACGGCCTGCAATCCCGGGACTTCACCTTTGTTGCCAATGTGATCGAGGCCAATCTCTTGGCCTGCCACTCGCCGAACGTCGCCGGAGAATTCTTCAATGTGGCGTGCGGGCAGCGCTTCACCTTGCTGGAATTGCTGACTGAGATTTGTCAAATCATGGACAAACGGATGGAACCGCGACACGAGGCAGCGCGACCCGGTGACGTGCGCCACTCCCTTGCCGACGTGTCGAAGCTTCGCGCGGCGACCGGCTACGAGGCGAAAATCGGATTTCGCGAAGGTCTTGAGCGAACCATTCAACATTTTATGGGAGCCTCTTCTTGAACGTACCGATCTTGAATCTACCCGCCCAGTTCCAGAGTATCCGTGACGAGGTTCTGGCGGCCGTAACCGAAGTTTTTGAAACCCAATACTTCGTTCTGGGGCCGCGAGTGAAGGAACTGGAGACGAGGATGGCCGCCCTCGCCGGAATGCCTCATGGAGTTGGCGTTTCTTCGGGAACCGACGCCTTGATTCTCGCGCTGATGGCGGCCGGTATCTCGAACGGCGATGACGTCATCACGACTCCCTACTCGTTCTTCTCCAGCGTCAGCTGCATCATACGCGTCGGTGCGAAACCGGTCTTTGTGGACATAGATCCCGAAACGTACAATGCCGACGTCTCACGCTTGGAAAGTGTAATAACCGATCGAACCCGAGCCGCGATTCCGGTGCATCTGTTCGGCTTGGTCTGCGAGCCGGAACCGTGGCGAATAATCGCCGGAAAGCATGAACTCACCATCATCGAGGACGCTTGTCAGGCGGTGGGAGCCCGCCGGGACGGATTCACGGCCGGCGGCATCGGCGACTTCGGCTGTTTCTCATTCTATCCGACCAAAAATCTCGGCGGCGCCGGCGACGGTGGAATGGTGCTCGTGCGCGATGAAAAGGCGGCACAACTCGTTCGCATGGACAGAGTCCACGGCGGACGGGATCGCTATCACCATGACCGCGTCGGAATCTGCGGCCGATTGGACGAGCTGCAGGCCGCCGTCTTGCTGGTGAAGATCAAGCATCTCGAAGAGTGGAACGAACAACGGCGGCGCTTGGCGCGGTTGTATGATAATCTGCTCGCGTCCACTCCGGTCAATCTTCCCCGAGTGCCGCAGGACGCCTATCACACGTACCATCAGTACGTGATCCGCGCGCCGCGCCGGGATGAACTCCGCGACTTCCTGCGAAGCCGGGGAATCGGATGTGACGTGTACTATCCCGTTCCGCTGCATCTCCAGCCGTGCTTCGAGTTCCTCGGCTATCGGCAAGGTCAGTTTCCCGAGGCGGAAAAACTGGCGCTGGAGGCACTGGCCCTGCCTATGTATGCTGAACTCACAACGGAACAGGTGGAAACGGTCTGCCGTGCAATCACGGAGTTCTACGGTGCAGGTTGCTGAACACACTCACCGACTGATGAACGTTCCCCGGACTGTACCGTAGAGAAATGAGTCGTGATGACGCCCACGAACGAACAGTCCATTTGGGTTCGCGTGTTCTGCCAGATCACCGACGTGGTGATGATTGTGGTGGCATTCGTCACGTCGTTCGCCATGCGTTCGCAGATTCGTGCGGTCTTCTTTTTTGGTACCGCGCAGACGGTGGACGATTACTACAATGTTATGATCGTGGCGGTGATCGTGTGGTGGCTGATCCTCGACGCGCAGAAGGCGTATTCCGAGACGCGACGATTGACGCTTGCGCACGACATCAAGATCGTCTTCCGCACCAGCATTCTGGCTACAATGATCGTTCTCGGTTTGGCCTATATGCTGCGAGTCGAGACGCCTCCCCGAGCCGCCACCGGTTTGTTCGTTATTTTTGCGGTTTGTCTGCTGTCGTTGAATCGGGTCTTCTTTCGCTATCTTCGGGCTTTCCTTCGACAAGAAGGTGCGCTGGCGAAGACGATCCTCATTGTCGGGTCGGGACAGAAAGCCCAACGCTTTCTCACTTCGATCCGCCGCCATGCGGAATGGGGAGTGGACTTGATCGGCTTCGTCGAGCACGAACCCGAGCGGATCGGTCTCGAGATTATGGGAGCCAAAGTGCTGGGCGGCCCGGAGGATTTGCCGCGAATCCTCCACGAACACCCGATTCACGAAGTCGTGTTTGCCATTCCCAGCCGGCAGCTTGAATCGTGCACGGACATGCTTGCCCTCTGCGAACAAGAGGGCGTGAATACCGTCATTCTGTCGAATTTCTTCTCGGGACTGGTGGCGCAGGTGGAGACGGATATTCTCTATGATCAGCCCGTGCTCGTCTATCGAACGACGCACCACAAGGAGTGGCAGTTGTTTGTGAAGCGACTGTTCGACATCGCCTTCGCCGCGACATTTTTGATTCTGCTGTTTCCGCTGCTGGCCGCCATCGCGATCGCCATCAAGCTGGATGACGGTGGGCCCATGTTCTATACGTGGAAAGTCGTGGGGCGTGACAAGCGGAATTTCCAGGGGTACAAGTTCCGGACGATGGTGGTGGATGCCGACAGGCTCAAAGAGAAACTGATGGCCAAGAATGAGATGAGCGGCATCGCTTTCAAAATGAAGCAGGACCCGCGCATCACGCGAGTCGGTCACTTTCTGCGCAAATACAGTCTGGACGAGCTGCCGCAACTGTGGAGCGTCTTGCTGGGTCAAATGTCCATCGTCGGACCGCGTCCGCCGCTGGAATCGGAGCTTCGACGATTCGAAAGCTGGCACCGGCGAAAACTCTCCGTCAAGCCGGGTTTGACCTGCCTGTGGCAAATCTCGGGTCGGAGTGCGATTACGGATTTTGATGAATGGATCAAGCTGGATCTCGCCTATATTGACAACTGGTCACTCTGGCTCGATTTCAAAATTCTGCTCAAGACAATCCCCGTCGTCCTGGTGGGACGGGGTGCTCAATGACGATTTCATAGGAAACTGGACATGCGTGTTCTGGTGACGGGCGGAGCCGGATTCATCGGTTCGCATACGGTGGACGCGCTGCTTGCCCGCGGGTGCGAAGTGACGATTCTCGACAGCCTCGAGAAACCGGTCCATCTCAAGGGCAAGCCGGACTATTTGCCGGCCAAGGCTCGCTTCATCGAGGGTGATGTTCGCCGGCGCGAGGATGTTCTTGCCGCACTGGACGGTGTTGAGGCCGTATTTCACTTTGCCGCCTATCAGGACTACCTTCCCAACTTCAGCAAATTTTTCCACGTCAACTCCGTCGGCACGGCGCTCATTTTCGAATTGATCGTAGAGAAGAAACTGCCCGTTAGGAAAGTAATCGTTGCGTCATCGCAAGCCGTTGCGGGCGAAGGCGTCTATGCGTCGGCGGCGGGTGAGTTCTTTCGTCCCGACATCCGGCCGCTTGCGCAACTGGAAGCGGGTGAATGGGAATTTCGCCATCCTGCCACCGGGGAAGTGTTGCAGTGGAAACCGACGCCGGAGACCCACGCCAATCCGCAGAATCAGTATGCGCTGTCGAAGTACTCGCAGGAACTGATGACGCTTGCCTTCGGCAAGCGCTACGAAATTCCATCGGTGGCGATGCGCTACTCTATCGTGCAGGGTCCGCGGCAGAGTTTTTACAACAGCTACTCCGGTGCCTGCCGGATCTTTTCGCTGAACTATTTTTTCGATCGCGCTCCCGTGATCTATGAAGACGGGATGCAGGTGCGCGACTTCGTGAATATCCAAGACGTAGTGCGGGCGAATCTGTTGGCGCTCGACGACGACCGAGCCAACTACGAGATGCTTAACGTGGGCGGGGGAACGGCTTACACCGTCCGCGATTTCTGCGACATCGTGGCTCGGGAGTTCGGACGCGCGGAGATCCCCCCGCGCATGTCGGGCTTGTTCCGCTTTGGAGACACTCGACATTCCATCTCGGATATCAGCAAGCTTCAACGGCTGGGATGGACTCCCCGGGAGTCGCCGGCAGTGTCCGTTCATCAGTACCGCGAATATCTGGAACAACAAACCGACATTGAAGACATCATGGAGTTCGCGGAGAAAAACATGCGCTCGATGAACGTCGTCCGCGCCGCGCGAAAGGTGGTGCAGTCGTGAGGATTCTTGTGACGGGCGGAGCGGGATTCATTGGTTCGCATGTCGCAGACGGTTTCATCGCCGACGGTCACGACGTCGCCGTTCTCGACGATCTCAGCACGGGATTCCGCCACAACGTGCCGGCCAAAGCGAGGTTCTACAAAGGCGATATCCGTGACCGCGATTTCGTACGAAAATCCTTTGCCGACTTCCGGCCTGATGTTGTGGACCACCACGCCGCCCAGATGGACGTTCGTCGTTCCCTCGACGATCCGCTCTTCGACGCCGAGTGCAACGTGCTCGGATCCTTGAACGTGATTCTCGAGGCGGTGCGCTGCGGCGCAGAACGCATGATCTACGCTTCGACGGGGGGGGCGGTCTACGGCGAGCCGGAGTTTCTGCCCGTTAATGAGCGGCATCCGCTTCGACCTGAGTGCGCTTACGGTATATCCAAGCATACCGTTGAGCATTATCTGTTTCTGTATCGGATGCTCGAGGGACTTGACTATCTGGTCTTGCGCTATCCCAACGTATACGGTCCTCGTCAGAATCCGCATGGCGAAGCGGGCGTCAACGCCATTTTCATCGGCCTCATGCTCGAAGAAAAGACTCCCGTCATCTTCGGTGATGGCGAGCAACTTCGCGATTACGTGTATATCTCGGACATTGTCGAGGCCAATCGGCTCGCTCTCACAAAGGGAGCGGGTGAGATATTGAATATTGGTTCGGGTGTGGGCCGATCCGTTAATGAGATATTTTCAACCCTCGCGGAAATTCTGAATTTCAACAAGCCGCCTGAGCACGCGCCCGCCCGCCCGGGAGAGATCAAGCGAGTCTATCTCGACGCTGCGCGAGCTGGTCAGATTCTCGGCTGGAAACCTCGCGTTGCGTTTGAAGACGGTCTGCGCGAGACGGTCAAGTGGCATATGACGCAGCGTGAAGTGACGGCGTGAAGGCAATCCTGCTCGCAGCCGGACTGGGAACCCGGCTCGGTTCTCTGACCAACAAGACTCCGAAGTGCCTGTTGCCGATCGGCGGAGTTCCGCTTCTGGGGCACTGGCTGCGGCTTCTCGAGCAATGCGGAGTGAGCGAGGCCCTGGTAAACCTCCATCATCATGCCGACTCGGTTCGTGATTATCTGTCCACGGTGAAAACAACCGTTCACGTAACCACTTTTTTCGAGCCGGAACTTCTCGGCAGCGCCGGAACGATACGTGCGGTGTGGGATTTCGTGGCGAGCGAAGAGGATTTTTTCATCATCTACGCGGACAATCTCGCCATCCTTGACCTCGCCCGTCTGTGGGCGTTCCACGAACGGATGAAGCAGCCGCTTCTTTCGGCGGTGGCGTATCCGACCGATGAACCCCGGCGCTGCGGTATTCTCGAACTGGCGGACGACGGGCGTGTGGTCAGTTTTGAAGAGAAGCCCGAGTGTCCCCGCAGCAACTCCGCCAACGCCGGAATTCACGTTGCCAACGGAAAACTGTGGGAGTGGCTTCCCGAGACGACGCCCGCCGACTTTGGATTCCACGTTCTTCCGCGCCTCGTCGGCCGGATGTACGGATACGTAACAGACGAATATATTCAGGATATCGGCACGCCGGAATCGTACGTACGCGCACAGCAAGCCTGGGAAACGCGAGAACACTGAATGGTTATTTCACAGACGCCCCTGCGAATCAGCTTTGCCGGGGGCGGCTCCGACCTGTCGGAATTCTACCGCGACGGCGCCGGACAGGTTATTTCGAGCGCGATTGACAAATACATCTTTGTCATCATCAAAGAGCGGTTCGACAATAACATCGTCCTCAACTACTCGAGCAAGGAAATCGTCGAGGACGTGTCCGAGATCAAACACGAACTGATCCGCGAAGCCATGATCATGACCGGGATGCGTCGCGGAGTGGAGATCTCGACGCTGGCCGACATTCCGTCCGAGGGCAGCGGTCTCGGCTCGTCGTCGTCGCTCATTGTCGGTCTTCTGAATGCGATGTATATGTATCAGGGCCGGCAGGTGACGGCTGAGCGACTGGCGGAAGAAGCGTGTGAAATCGAAATCGAGCGCTGCGGACGGCCGATCGGAAAGCAGGATCAATACATCGCCGCCTTCGGCGGTCTTCGCACGTTCGAGTTTCACCCTGACGGCACGGTGACGAACCAGCTGGTGGAGCTGCCCGCACGCGCATTGTGGCAGTTCGGCAGCAGTCTCATGCTCTTCTACACTTATCGGACGCGGAATTCGGCGGAAATTCTCACCGAGCAGAAAAAAGTGACTCGCGATCGCCGGAAGATAATTGAGGGCATGTTGCCGCTGGTCGGAAAAATCCAGGACGCGCTGCTCGCTCGCCGTTTCGATGACGTGGGCTACGCTCTGCACGAGGGCTGGATGCTGAAACGCAAGATGGCGTCCCGCATCAGTGATTCGCAGATAGATGAACTCTATGATCGCGCGCTGAAATCCGGCGCGTTGGGCGGCAAAATCGCCGGTGCCGGCGGCGGTGGTTTCCTGCTGCTGTATGTACCGCCGGTTCATCAGGAGCGTGTCCGCTCGGTAATGTCCGATTTGTTCGAACTGACCTTCTTGCCGGAACGGGACGGAAGCAAGGTAATCTTCAATCTCCGACGATACTCTTTCAAGTGACATGAATGAACGACGCCGACATATCTACGCCTATCTGAATACGCTGAAGAGTGTGCTGGATTCCTTGCCCGTTGACGCCATTGAGCGGGTTCTTGACGTACTCGAAAAAGCATATCGGGCGGATAAAACCATTTTTATCTGCGGCAACGGCGGCTCTGCCGCGACCGCCAGTCATTGGACGTGCGATTTCGCCAAAGGCACGGTTGCGCCCGGGGCGAAACGGCTGCGGATGATTTGCCTGAACGACAGCGTGACGACGCTCACCGCCTACGCCAACGACGTGAGCTACGATCAGGTCTTCGCCGAGCCGCTGCGCACCTTCGCAAAAGCTGGTGATGCCATCGTCTTGCTGACCGCCTCGGGCAATTCGCCGAGTATTCTCGAAGCGGCCCGCGCGGCTCGGGAGCTCGGCGTTACTTCCATCGGTTTGATCGGATTCGGCGGCGGAAAGCTGGCGTCGCTGGTGGATCATGCCGTGATTGTGCCTTGCCGCGAATATGGCCCGGTGGAAGACCTGCACATGATTCTCGATCACGTCATCAGCCTTCACCTGCGGGCGATCATCGCCGGCGGGCAAGGTACTTGCGAATAACTTCTGATTCCAGCGATTTCCCTCCCAGCAACTTGGTACGAGCCTAAACCATGAAACTTTGTGTCATCGGCACGTGCTACGTAGGACTCGTCACGGGGACGTGTCTTGCGGAGACCGGCCACGACGTCGTATGCGTTGACATTGACCGCGTGAAAATCGAATCTCTGAAGCGCGGCGAGATTCCCATTTATGAACCGGGACTGCAAGAGATATTAGTCCGCAATATCGAGAAAGGACGACTGCATTTCTCGACGGATCTGCCGGCGGTTATGGATCAGGCGGAGATTCTGATGATCGCCGTGGGAACTCCTCCCAGTGAAGATGGATCAGCCGACCTGTCGCATGTTCTGGCCGTTGCCGAGACGATCGGACGGCATCTGAAAAGCTACAAGATCGTCGTAAACAAGTCCACCGTACCCGTTGGATCGGGCGACTTGGTGCGTAAAAGGATTGCGTCGCTGACGAGTCAGGAATTCGATGTGGTCTCCAATCCCGAGTTTCTGAAAGAAGGCGATGCCGTCAACGACTTCATGAAACCCGACCGCATCGTTCTCGGTTTGCAGAGTGAGCGCGCGGAAGAGGCGATGAAGCGCCTCTACGCTCCTTTCCAGCGAACGGGACATCGTATTATTGTCATGGACGTGCGCTCGGCGGAGCTGACGAAATATGCCGCCAACGCACTCCTGGCGACCAAGATATCCTTCATGAACGAGATGGCGAATCTCTGCGAAGTGCTGGGTGCGGACGTCACGTCGGTAAGATATGGAGTCGGGTCCGATCCGCGAATCGGTTCGCAATTCCTGTTTCCGGGCGTCGGTTTCGGCGGATCCTGCTTCCCCAAGGACGTCACCGCACTGTCCCGAATGGGCGACGAGGCGGGAGTTCCGCTGCGAATCCTTCATGCCGTGACGGAAGTGAATGACCGACAGCGGCTGCGTCTGGTTGACAAAGTCGTGAAACGTTTCGGCGAGAACCTGAGCGGACGGACCTTTGCCCTATGGGGACTCGCGTTCAAACCGCGGACGGATGACATGCGCGAAGCTCCATCCATTTATACGGTGGATGCGCTCGTGAAGCGAGGCGCCGGCGTTCGCGGTTATGATCCGGCGGCTATGAAGGAAGCCAAAGGAGTAATGGGCAATAAGATTCGACTGTACGACGACGGCTACAGCCTGCTCGACGGTGCGGACGCGTTGCTCATCCTCACCGAGTGGCAGGAGTTCCGCGATCCGGACTTTGCGAGTATCAAGAAACGACTGAAGAATCCACTGATCTTCGACGGGAGGAATCTGTTCGAGCCGGAGGACATGCGCGCAGCCGGATTCGAGTATCACTGCATCGGCAGGTCATAGATGGGGAAATCGCGCGGCACTCGTTGGACGCGACGGGCAATCCCGATGGTTATCTCGACGCTCATCCTGTCGTGTGCGAAGGTCGGAGTGCCGCCCGGCGGACCGGAAGACAAAACGGGTCCGACGATTGTTTCGCATTTTCCCGAGAGCGATGCGATCAATGCGCCTCGCCGCATGATCGCCCGGCTTGAATTTTCCGAGCCGGTGAATCGTCCATCGGTGGAAGCGGCGCTGTTTCTGTCTCCCGATCCCCGGCAGCGATTGCGCTATCGTTGGAGCGGCCGCACTCTGGAATTGATTTATCTCGACTCACTGGACGCCGACCGTACCTACGTGATCAGCGTGGGAAGTCAAGCGAAAGACGAGCGCGGAAATCCTTGTGGTACGACGTACACCATCGCCTTCTCGACGGGTCAACAAATTGACCGGGGCAGCATCCGCGGTTGGATCGAAGGACTGGAAACGCCGCAAGCCGTGTCCTTGTGGGCCTATCGAATCGAGAGCGAAGCAAGCGTTGATCCGATACGACAAACCGCGGAGTACGGTGTGCAAGCCGACCGCGACGGCGGATTCCGCTTCGAGTATCTCAAGAACGGCAGCTATCGGGTTTTCGCCATCCACGACCGCAACCGCGATGGATTGTGGACACCGCCCGCAGAACCGGTGGGAGTCCCGCCGTGGGACGTGACGGTGAGCGAAATGAGCGTTCCCTGGATCTCATTGCGACTTGCCCAGCAGGACACGATTGCTGCTCTCATTCGCTCCTCGCGTGCGGTGAACGACAGGCTCGTTGACGTTCGGATGAATCGTCCGATCTCAACTCTCGCCGGCTGGTTTGTCGGACCGATGAAGGATACGATTGCCGTGCTGGATGCCTATGCCGACTCGGCCGGTGCCGACGAGTGGCACGTCTTTCCGGAACGGCGGTTGACCGAAGGGGATTGGCGGATCATTGCCGCGGGAGAAGACGTCTTCGGAAGCTTCTGGCAGGACGTGGATACATTCGAGGTTCGAGCGAGAGCGGACACGTCACGACCGCGAATCTATCGCATGGTACCCGCACCGCGCAGCCGCGCTCGCCTTACTCCCGAGAAAATCGCAATCGAGTTCACCGAACCGATTGAACTCGATCCGGAATTCGCCGCGATGAGTACGTTTGTCATCGGTGATTCGGACACCGTTGTCACGGAGTTCGTCCGTTCCGCGCCCCGCATGTTGGATATCGTTCCGGATCAATTGCTGCCGGAAGGCACGGGCTGCCGCATCTTCCTGTGGGCGTCCTCGATTCTCGATTTGTCAGGAAATGCGGTCGGCGACACTACGATTGCCTTCGATTTCTCGATTTGGCCCGCCGACAGCCTCGGCATGCTTGTCGGAAAGGTCGTGGACGTGGATAGCGGACGGTTCGCAGTCTACATCACCGCGGTTCGTGATCGAATGCCAACAGCCGCCACGGAGACTTCGGCGGGAGCGGAGTTCCGCATCGAGCGTCTTCCGGCGATCCAGTACGTACTTGAAGCGTTCCATGATCGCGATTACGACGGCAAATTCTCCTACGGTTCGGTTCGTCCGTTCGTGTTTTCCGAGCCGTTCTGGATTTCCTCGGATACGGTTTTGGTTCGCGCCCGATGGGAGTCTGAAACACAAATCAAATGGCCTTCCACGCAATAGCGACAAGATAATGCTTCATTCCGTTATCATGGCCGGCGGCGTGGGCGCGAGATTCTGGCCCATCAGCCGCCGCCAACGCCCCAAACAACTTCTCGATCTGCTCGGTGAAGGCTCGCTGATCGAGCAAACCCTCTCGCGGATCGAGCCGCTGGTAGCGCCGGAACGACGTTGGATCGTCACCAGTCCTTCGCAAGCGGGTCTGATCCACGAGATGGTTCCATCCCTGTCCGCCAGCCGGTTCATCCTTGAACCAATGGGAAAAAATACGGCGCCGGCCATCGGTCTCTCGGCCGTACATTTGCTTCGGCAGGATCCCGACGCGGTCATGCTGGTGCTTCCCGCCGATCACCGAATCTCGGAGGTGGAGAAGTTCCGTGAGTGTTTGATGACGGCGGTCGAAATGGTATCGAACTCGGATCGCTTGGCCACGTTGGGAATCGAACCCACTCGTCCCGAGACAGGTTATGGCTACATCCAGATAGATCGCGCCGCCGGAGCGATTTCTTCCGGCGTATGGCGAGTGAAAACGTTTGCCGAGAAACCGAATCCCACCGCGGCAAAACTATTCCTCGAGAGCGGTGAGTTTCTCTGGAACAGCGGAATCTTCGTGTGGCGGGCCGATGTGATCCTGCGTCAACTCGCCGAGCATCAGCCCAAATGGTACAGCGGACTTCAGGAAATCGCCGGGGTCATCGGCACTCCCGATGAGGAAGAGATGGCGCGCCACGTGTTTGCCGCACTGAAAGGTATTTCCATTGACTATGCCGTCATGGAGCACGCGCCGCAGGTCATCGTAGTGCAGGGAACTTTCGGATGGAGTGACGTCGGAAGCTGGGATGAGATTTGGCGATTGCTGCAGCAGGATAAGGACGGAAATGCAAGCCGGGGAACGGCGCGCCTTGTGCAATCGAAAAACAACCTTGTGCTCGCCCGCGAGCGATTGATCGCGCTGGTCGGTGTGGAGGACATGATCGTGGTGGATGCCGGCGACGCGATCTTGATTTGCCCGCGCAGCGAATCACAGCGCGTTCGCGCTCTGGTAGATGAGCTCGAGAAATCGTCCGAGGATTCCTACCTGTAATGGCCATGAAACGCGATAAACTCGTTCAACATTTGGCCGATGCCGCGCGCAAGCTCGGATTGACGGTGCGCACGGAGGAAGGCAATTTCCAGGGCGGTCAGTGTCAGGTGGACGACGAGCGTTTGGTAATCCTGAACCGTCGCATGACGATGGATGAGCGCGCCGAGCTGCTGGCCGCGGTTTTAGCCACCGAACCACTTGATGACGTCTACCTGCTTCCGGAAGTGCGCGGTTACATTGAAAAGTTCGCGTCATCGGCTTCGGAAGAAACCGATGACGACGCGCACGAACTTCGCTCAAGCCACGATCAGGGAAATGAGTAGCGGACGGGAAGCGGCCGATCGGGTGGAAGAGATGCTGCGTGGATCGCGCGTGGCTCTGGCAAGAGTACTCTCGCAAATCGAAAACCGTCCACGCTCCGTGGACGGTTTGCTGAAACCGCTGGCCGGTCGCATCGGCCGTGCCGTTCGCATCGGCTTCACCGGACCTCCGGGCGCGGGAAAAAGCACTCTCGTAACGGCGTACGCCCGCTTGCTGCGGGAGTGCGATCAACGAATCGGAGTGCTGGCTGTAGACCCCACCAGCCCATTCTCGGGCGGCGCGCTGCTCGGAGATCGCGTGCGGATGAGTGCTCTCGCCTCGGACGAAAATATTTTCGTCCGTTCACTGGCAACTCGCGGTGGATTGGGAGGACTTGCCGAAGCCGCCGGTGACATGGCCGACGTTTTCGATGCGGTAGGGTACGATACGGTGATTTTCGAGACGGTGGGAGTGGGGCAGTCGGAGCTCGAAGTGGCGCAACATGCCGATTGCACGGTGGTGGTGCTCGTTCCCGAATCGGGCGATTCCATTCAAGGTATGAAAGCGGGACTCATGGAAATCGCCGACGTGTTCGTTTTGAATAAGGCGGATCGCGAGGGAGCCGACCGCTTCGCCTCCGAGCTAAGAGCGGCTATGCATCTGAAAGATTGGGGAGCATGGACGCCGCCCGTGGTGAAGACCGTGGCGGTGAAGGGGGAGGGTATTGCCGAGTTCCATGACCACGTTTCCCGCTACCTGAGTCATCTCCGCGAAACAGGTCTGCTCGCGAAACGTCGCGCGGCTCGCATCCGCCGTCGTTGCCAACGGCTCGTCGAACACCGACTGCTGACGGATTTCTGGAACGACGAACGGAGGGCGGCGTTGGAATCCGGCATTCGCGACTTGAAATCCCCCTATGAGATCAGCAGTGAATTACTGAAGCGGGACGACTAATCGTCCGTATCAAGCGTTCTTCTTTGAGTGCTTGAGGGGCGAATCGGTTCCTGAGCGAAGAGCATTCCGCAGGCCGCGCTGTTCTCGACGCCGCGACTTTCTCGCAGCGTGCAGCGAATCCCTTCCTGCCTGAGCCAATCCAGGAACCGGGCAATCGCATTATCGGAAGAGGGCTGCAAGTCGCTCCCCGTCGGATGCAGTCGAATTAGATTCACTTTGACGGGAATATTGCGCAGCAGTGTTTTCAGGTTCGTAGCGTCTTCGCGTCGGTCGTTGAGACCCGCGATCATGATATACTCGAATGTCACGTGATAGCGAGTGACGTGAGCGAGCCGCCGTAGCGACTTCATCAGATCGTCCAGCGGATAGGCTCTCGCGACCGGCATGATGCTCGCGCGTCGTTCGTCGGTGGTGGCATGAAGAGAAATGGCGAGCTTGGCGGGCGGATCATCGCTGCACCACCTCTCGATCATCGGAGTGATTCCAACGGTTGAGACCGTGATCCGCGAGCGGGAGATGGCGATCCCTTTGGGATCCGACAACAGGTGAAGCGCTTTCACGACGTTGTCGTAGTTGTGCAAGGGTTCGCCCATTCCCATGAGCACCACGTTGGTGAGTCGCGCGCCGGTCAGTCGTTCCACCTCGATGACCTGATCCACGATTTCGCCCGCCGTGAGATTGCGATAGAATCCCATCTTGCCCGTCGCGCAAAAAGCGCAACCTAGCGCACAACCGACCTGGCTGGATATGCAAACCGTGTTGCCGGGGCTGTCGGGCAGATACACCGACTCGATCCGCAGCCCGTCGCTCATTTCGAGAAGCAATTTCCTCGCGCCGTCGGGAGCGGTAGTATCCCGCACTAGTGAGAGGCGGTCCAGTGAGGCGGCGGCATCAAGTCTCCGGCGCAACGGCTCGGGCAGATCGGTCATTTCCTCAAATGACCTTGCCCGCCTCCCGTAGATCCAGAGATAGAGCTGCCGACCCCGGTAGGACGGCTCGCCCAGCGCCACAGCGAAACTTTCCAGTTCGGCGCGAGTTAAACCCAGTAAGGATGTTTTCGTCGAAGTCATAGTCGGATCGGGGTGGCATAGACAAGCCACCCGTATAATATACCAACACCTCGGCAATCGTGCAACCGTTGTGAAAAGGAGAAGGAATGGCAGCAGGTGGCGATCTGGAAGCCTTGAAAGCGCTGCGGGATTCGCGGGACGCTATGCGCAGGGAGATCGGAAAGGTTATTATCGGTCAGGAGCAGGTTATTGGCGAACTTCTGATTTCGCTCTTGGCTCGCGGGCATTGCCTCCTGGTCGGGGTGCCGGGCTTGGCCAAGACGCTCTTGATCTCAACGCTCGCCCGCGTCCTCGACCTGAAGTTCAGCCGCATCCAGTTCACTCCTGATCTCATGCCTTCCGACATCACCGGCATGGAGATCGCCGAAGATGACCGTTCCACCGGACGGCGCATCTTCAAGTTCGTGCGCGGACCCGTATTCGCCAATATCGTCCTCGCCGATGAAGTCAACCGCACTCCGCCCAAGACGCAGGCTGCGCTGCTGCAGGCGATGCAGGAACACGAAGTTTCCGCCGCCGGAGAAACGTATCGCCTCGATGAACCGTTTTTTGTCCTTGCCACGCAGAATCCAATTGAGCAGGAGGGAACCTACCCGCTTCCCGAGGCGCAGCTCGACCGTTTCATGTTCAATCTGTGGGTGGATTATCCCTCCTTCGACGAAGAGCAACTGATCGTCAAGACGACGACGTCGGCCGCGGTGTCCGAGGTCGGCAAGGTGTTATCGGGATCGGACATCATCCGTCTGCAGGACCTCGTGCGTCGCGTGCCCGTGGCCGATAACGTCATCGAGTTCGCGGTGAAACTGGTTCGTCGCACGCGACCCGTTTCGCCGGACGCTCCCCAGTTCATCAAGGACTACGTGAGTTGGGGCTGCGGCCCGCGCGCTTCGCAATATCTCATTTTGGGAGCGAAAACCCGCGCCGCCCTCGATGGCCGTCCCACTCCCGAAATCGAAGACGTGCGCGCCGTCGTTCTTCCCGTCCTCCGCCACCGCCTCGTCCTCAGCTTCAACGCTGAAGCGGATGGCGTGAAGGTACAGGACCTCGTGACTCGACTTCTCGACAGCAAGAGCTGAGCATCGAATTGAATCCGACAGTTTCCAGTCCTGCCGATCTTCTCCGCCCCGAGTTCGTCTCGCGCCTCAAGAACATGCAGCTCCGCGCGCGGCTGGTGGTGGAAGGTTTCATGGTCGGGCTTCACAAATCGCCCTACCACGGATTCTCCGTCGAGTTCGCCGAGCATCGTCCCTATATGCCGGGCGATTCGCTCCGCAACCTCGACTGGAAGGTCTATGCCAAGACCGACCGCTTCTACGTCAAGCAGTATGAGGAGGAGACCAACCTCAAGGCCTATCTTCTGCTCGACGTCTCCAACTCGATGAATTTCGGCACGACCGGTCTGACCAAGTTTCAGTACTCCACCTACCTTGCCGCGGCCCTGTCGTTCCTCATGATTCAGCAGCGCGACGCCGTCGGTTTATGCACCTACGATACCGGCATCCGCTCCTATCTGCCGCCCCGCAGCGTCCGAACCTATCTGAACGTGCTCCTCTCCGAAATGGAGCGCACTCAGCCGTCCAGCCGAACCGACATCGGCCGAAATCTCCATGCGGTGGCTGATCGCATCACCCGCCGCGGGCTCGTCATCGTGCTGTCGGATCTGTTGGACGATCCTACCGCGATTCTGTCTGGTCTCAAGCACTTCCGGCACGAAGGCCATGAGATGCTGGTCTTTCACGTCCTCGATCCCCGAGAACTGGATTTTGCCTACAGCGGCGACGTTCGGTTCCGCGATCTGGAGACCGAAGAAGAAATGCCAACCCACCCGTGGCATCTCCGCAAGGAGTATCGGCAACTGGTGGCCGGCTTCGTCGGGGAGCTGACACGCGGCTGCCGTGAACATCGTATTGACTACCATCTGCTCAATACACAGACCTCGTTTGACGAAGCTCTCGTGCGTTTCCTGACCAAGCGACGACGTCTTCGCTGAAGAAACTCAACCGGCACATTGAATTCCCCCGTTCACTCGACGGGGGAATTTTTTACCCGTTTAAACTCTCTGTTACGGCCTTACGGAGCTGAGCCATCTGTCAGTTACCTCAGAAATTACAACGAATAGGAAAGAGACTCGGGCTGCAAACAGCCTTGCAGCGGTTTGTTCATAAGCTCGGCACATTGCTTGCTTAACGTTATAACACGGACTATGTCCGTATGTGTATAGTCGTTCAAAGAAGACAAGGTAGTCCATCATGACCTCATCCCTCACTCGGACCTACGTACGCCGTGCACAGCTCGAACGAAATGAGTTCGACAACGAACGGATCCGCCGTCTCCGCCAGGAACTCAACATGACCCAGGAGAGCTTCGCCCACGAAATCGGCGTTACCTTTGCAACGGTGAATCGCTGGGAGAACGGACGCACCACGCCGAACAAGGTTGCCCAGAAGGTTCTGCTGCTGCTCGAGAAGAAGCTGCGGAAGATGAAAAACACCTGAGAACTTCTGCCGTAAAGCCAAAGAAGAAGGGCCGGCGCCTCAGCCGGCACCGGCCCAGAGTAGCTTGCGTAGATCAGCGCGTTTCAGTCGGCACGCTTAATATCAAGCATCTTGCAGAGCTTCTCGAGTTCCTGCTCCGCGCCCTCTTCAAGGTCCTTCGAGTCGGCGTAGTCCCGTAGCTGCTTGGCGAGAAGCTCGATTCCGGTGGTGATGAAGCTCATCGCCTTCGGATCGGCGCCACGTTCCGCCAAGATCTGCGCGGACTTCCCAAGCATGGTCATGGCCAGACTGTAAGTCAGGAAGATCCGGCTGTTTTCCATAGTTTCTTCAAAGTTGGGCATGCGACACTCCTTGGCTTATCATACGATCAGTTGGTGCATTTGAACCGATTGGCTCTCAAGCACTTGGCGATACAACCGTCGGGCTAAGAACCGTAGTAAATATAGTCAACCTACCGCGACTGCGCAAGGGACGCTCGCTCCTTTTCGCAGCCTTTCGGAGCCACAATCATGCGTGCGAAGGAGCCTGAGTTCGACCAGTGGACCGACCAGAACCACATGCCATATGTGCCCGGCATGGGACGCGAAAGCCAAAAGTTATCAAGCCCTCCGGCCCTGCCCAAGCGCTTGAACTTGTTATGGCACGGCATCCTCAGGTTTCTGGGTCTTTCCGAGGAACGTGGGTCAGCATCCCGTCGTCAGATGCCCACGACGCTTCTTTAAGCCTCTCTTGAACTTCCCGTTTTCCCTCCTCTCAGACGGCACCTGAGCCGTTCGCGGCTGTCTGCGTACTCCCCTCCGCAACCTTCTGCATATCTGTTCCCTCACACATACTGCACTTGACCCTTTCCCCGCCGAACGCTATCTTGGATCAATATCCACTTTGTTGGCAAAGCACGTGCGATTCCCCGATCTCGATTCTGTAGAGAACCATCTTAACTCGCTCATTAACTATGAGCACGCCTTTCCGTTGGGCGGCCCGCGCGATCGTCCCAAGCTCGATCCGACTCTGCAGGCAGTCGAGCGGTTGAGCCTGTCGCTCAGCCTTCCCGGCTGCGTTCATATCGCGGGTACGAAAGGCAAAGGTTCGGTCGTCTGTTTCCTTGAAGGTCTGCTGACGCCGGACGCCCCGGTTCTTTCCTTCACCAGCCCTCACCTGACCTCCTTTACTGAGCGCCTCCGTTACGGTGGAAAGCCGCTCGCCCCCGATCTCTGGCAACGCGGTTTCGAGGAGATTGTTCCCGCTTTCGCGGAGGAACCGGCCATCCGTTTGACCTACTTCGAGACAACGTGGGTAATGTTCCTGTGGGCCGCGCGAGCGCTAAACACCGCGGTCAACCTTGTCGAGGCCGGACTCGGTGGGAAGTGGGATGCCACCAACGTCCTCACGAATACGATGGCGGTTCTGACCTCGGTGGACTACGACCACACCGACGTTCTTGGCGATACTCTGACCGAGATCGCCGCGGATAAGGCGGGAATCATCAAAGAAAAGTCTCAGGTCATCATCGGCCGTCAACCGGACGAAGCCCTCCGCGTATTCCGCTCGGTAGCCGATTCCATGACGGCACACGCCTGCATTTTTGGCGACGAGTTCTCGTGGACAGAAGAATCGGCGGATCGTTTTCAATACCAAGACGCGCAGGGAACCATCGGCGGTCTTTCCCTGAATGCGCCCGGACTCCACCAGCGAGATAACGCCGCCGTCGCTCTCCGCGTAGCTCGACTTCTTCGTCCTGAACTTTCGGAGAGCGAGATCCGCACTCGTCTCGCCGCCTGCACTGTCCCGGCTCGACAACAGCTTCTTCCCGGCGCTCCCGAAATTCTCATAGATGTCGCCCATAATCCCGTTTCGTTTCGCGCGCTCGCCGAAACCATTCGTCAGCGGTTCTCCGAACGGCGAATCCTCATGGTCTTCGGCATGATGCGGAACAAAGACGCCACCGCTTCGCTCAGTGCTTTGAAGGGACTGGTGCGGGACGTCGTTCCGGTCGAGCTCAACAGCCCGCGCAGCGCGAAGCAAGCGGATTTGCGCGAGATCGCGGAATCCCTCGGAATGAATGTCGTTTGCCCGCCGTCGCTTGAAGATGCTTTCCGAATGCTTCACGAACGCGATAAACACAATCTCGGCCTGGTGGCCGGTTCTTTTTATCTGGCCGGGGATTATCTGCTCTGGAGACGCCGTGCCGGAATTGCCTGAAGTCGAAACCACCGTCCGGCAGATTCGACCATGCTTGCTTGGCAGGACGATTCACCGGGCTCGTTTCTCAGTCCCCCGGCAGCTTCTTCCCCAGACTCCGAGAACGATCGCCCGTACGATCAGTGGTCAAACGATTCGCGACGTCCGGCGTCGCGGCAAGTTCATTCTGCTCGATCTTGATAGCGGAACGTTGCTCATTCATCTCCGCATGACCGGACGGCTGTATATTCGGCTGGTGCAGAAAAAAGCGAACGACTACGAACGCGCATGGTTCGAGCTGAATGATGGTACCAACGTTCTGGTATTTCGAGATCCCCGAACTCTGGGTGTGATCAGATTCTATCCCGAAGGCTCGGAGATTAAATCCCTGACCGACTTGGGCTGGGAGCCTCTTCAAGATTTTATATCCGTGGAGATGGTGAAGGCTGCATTGGCGCGGCGTACGATTGCGATCAAGCCGCTATTGCTCGATCAGAGCGTCTGGGCGGGCATCGGCAACATCTATGCGTCGGAAGCGCTGTGGGAAGCCCGTATTGATCCGCGTCGCAACGCTTCGCGTTTGACCAAACCTCAGATTGCCCGCCTTATCAAAGCGATACCGATGGTCCTCCGTCGCGCACTCGGCAAAGGCGGAACGACTCTGCGCGACTTCGCAAGTCCCGATGGACTACCCGGTTCCTATCAACGCGAGTTCCGGGTATATGATCGGGAAGGAGAACCGTGTCTGCGCTGCCATCGCCCGATTCGCCGGATCGTTCAAGCCCAACGTTCCACCTACTTCTGCTCGGATTGTCAAAAACGGAGTTGAGTCCAACTACACAGTGAAAAGAGAGGCGAGACCGTTTGGCCTCGCCTCTCCACGTGTCCGCGTGATGTGAAGCTATCGAATGAACTGTAGCTTGATCGGCCGACTCTGTCCTCCGTCCCATCGAATCTGTGCGAAATACGTTCCTGAAGCCGTGCTCGGCGACCACGATGCCTTGCCGACGGATTCCGATAAGCGGCGCGATTCGACGGCGCGCCCCATCAGATCGAAGATCACCAGCTCTCCACCGAGCGCCGACGGCAACGCATACTCAATCGTCGTCTGGCCGTTGAACGGATTGGGATAGGCCGGACCGATGGATACCGCGTTGGGCAACGCTCGCGTCTCGGTCTGTGGCTCATCCACCGGAAGCACGTCCGCCGCCCACGCGAACAGCCGGTCCATCAGACCCGCCATATCCGTGGAACCCGCTCCCATTCCCGAAACCGCTTCGATCCCGAATCCGAACAGAAGTCCCCGTCCGTTTGCGAACTCCACCGCGGCGATGGGGCCGGTGCCGCTGCGGCCATAGGTGGCAATTCCCCGGCTCGATCCGAACGGCAGGAAGGACGTTTCTTCCGTCTGATTTGCCGCTCCGTCTGTTCCCGTCACCAGAAACCACTCACCGGGCTGAAGCGGAGCGGACGAAGCCGTCACCGCAAAACTCACCAGATTCTCGGATTCGATATCCACCTGCAGGACGTTGCGACCGAAGTCCGTTTGGGTGAGCTCATCGGCAATGTTCTGTCCCGACAGCACCACCCGATTCTCCTGGGTGATGTAGTCGGCGAGTAGCGCCTGATCCTGAGCCGTAATGATGTTGCCTTGCGAGTTTCCCGAAAGCCAGATGACCAAACCCGGCTGCGGCAACAGCGACATCGAGAGGGATTCACCGGAACTCAGATCGGCCTGGTCGTAGATCCGATCTTGAGCACGCAGTGCCCGGCTTACGAAATTCTCGACTTCGGTCACGGGATCGTCGCGCACAATCAGCAGATGGGGTGTTCCCGTCGTGAACTCGAATGAATGCTCAAACGTCGCACTGCCGCCATTCGCCGAGATGCTGATCGTAACAACGGCCCAGTGATCCACCGCGCCGTTGTGGACGTGAATCAGGACGGGAACCGGCGAGAAGGTTTCCTGCGGACCAAGCTCGGCTACCGTTTGAACTCCATTCTCAATCGTAAGACTCGCGTCGTCCGAGTGCACGGTGACCTGCACGTTCGTAGCCGGTGGCGGAAAGAGCACGACGTCGTTCCGCACCGTGAAAACCAGCTCGATGGTTTCCGCCCCTTCGATGAAACGGTCTCCGTCACCGACACTGGCGCCTCGCCCGTCGGCGTAGTAGCTGAAGTCTTCGATCGCGAAATGAGGATCATCGCCCGGCCCGATCCCGTGCCGACCAAAGGCCGCATAAATCACCGTGGCATGAGGGGTACCGTTGCTTAGATCCCCGTCATCATCGTCCTCTTCAAGCACGGCGATCAAGTAGTCAAGAAACGTTTCCGCCAGAGCATAGCGCGCAAAATGAGCGAGATCATCCGTCACCTCTGCTCCGAGAGTCTGCCGCATCTCCCATAGTGCCGCCGAGATGAACTGACTATCATAGTGAACTTCGCCAAACCAGTTTCGCGGATAGACCAGGTTGTTGTTCAGGTTCCGGAACCAACTGTTGAATACACCTTGAATCCACTCGGCCATGTAGGGATCGCCGTTGATGGTCGCCGCAATGTAATCCGACCACGCTTCGTTGAGCGCTCCCGGCTGATCAATGTACGGCAATGTGCCCGGCGGATAGATGCCGTCGGTCACGCCGTGCGTGTATTCATGATAGATCACGTCGCTGAACATGGCGAAGTTGTGGTTCAGCCCGCCGGAGCCGTAATATGTGCCGTAGCCGTTCCAGAACGCGTTGTCGTAGGCGTGTCCGTAGTTGGCTACCGCTGGCAGCGGATAATCCAACGCATCGAAATCCGGATCCAAGACTTTGTACCAGTCGTGAATGAACGTCGTGTGATAGAACAGGTTGAGTTCGGGTTCGGCGGCGTATTGGGTAGTCCACTCCCAGGCGAGCGGAGCGAACGGCGCGGTCAATGACAGGGTCATGAGCCCGTTAGGTCCGTCATCGTTCTGAGCATAGACGTACGGCCCGCGAAGCTCCGCCTGAAGTTCGGCGGCGCTTCCCGCTTCCCGTGAAAATTCTCCGTTTGCAGTCGTCGTAACCGGAGTCCCGTTGATTGTGACCGTCGCGTGAGCGTGAGGGGCAATCTGAAAATCGCTGAAATCGTAGGGTTGCCGGTAGGGTCCCCGTACCGTTCCCGAAACCACGTCCGTCTGAATTCCCGGCCAGTCGCGAATGATCTCGCCCGTGACCGCATCCACGATTCCTTCCCGGCGTTCATCCGCCATCGGGCCCGCAACTCGAATCCAATAGACGGGCCGCAGAACGCGAGCCGCCACGTCCGGATACCACGCCGAGAAAGACTGCTCCGCATCATTTTCCCACACCGTATAATCCGCTTCCATCGCCAGAGTCGTGGCGGCCGCATCCATTCCCAGCAGATGGGAATCTACGATTGGCCAGTCGTCATGAGTGCGCAGACTCCACCTCATGAGTTGTCCGCGACGATTTAAAACGATATCCGCCCGCCCGGATAGGACCGGCAAACCCAATCGCAGCTCGCGGAAGAACGCCCGGCTCAGTTGGCGACTTACATGTATGCTGGCAAGCTCGAACTCGGTATGAGTCCCCGTCGCCGATACAACTTGCGCCAGCGCAGCCTGAGCGTTTCCACCCGGCACGTCCACCGGCGGGCCGAATCCCAAGACGGGCGCGGTGAGGATGGGTGAATGCAGGATCGTCCAATCCGCAAACTCAGTCTGATCGAGTCGTGCATCGGTCTGCTTCTGAGATAGCCCTTCAAGTTGAGCTTCCGCCGGCCATGAGCCGGCCGAAGCCGTCACACTGAGGAATATCACCAGCAGTACGGACAACAAACTCACCCCGCCGGTTTTCCACTTGCGTTCCGAAATCATCTATGCTCCTTTCAACCGATGTCTACATGTAGAGGAAGACCGCAACCCGGAACGTGTCGGCGGAACGATCAAGGCTGCTTGTGGATATGTCGGTTTCCGAATCAATATCCCGCTTGCGGGAATATTGTGAATGCCGCCACTCGATCCGGTAGCCAATCCCATTGCTTCCCCATTTGACTCCCAATCCATAGTTTATGAGATTCCAGTCCCGCTGATTGTCGGTCAGAATCACCGAGCCGACCGGTACGTCGCGCGCGCTGCCGCCCCCGACCAAGATAAACGGAACCATCCCCTGCCACTGAACCGGATGGACAAGGGCATTCAGCGTAACCTGATAGCCAACTCCATAGTCTTTCCACACGGGATCCGAACGTCCCGAAAATGGGATGGTTACGTCGGCATCTACCTCGAATCCGGCTTCACGGGCGACCGACATCCCGTAGTAGGCCGACAGCACTACAACTCCCCGCCGGGTAAATCCGGTTCCCGACCAGCTCTGAACGGAGCCGCCTCCCCCGATTTCCCACCGGAACGCGAACGGTGCGTATGAAATCCGGTCCGAATCTGCCCGGGTAGGCTCGACAAACCAGATGCTCTGTACTTCATCACGCGAATACACCTGTAAAGGGGGAGTGAGAACTCCACGAAGCTCCCAGTCCGTTGTGAAGACAGCGGATGTATCCTGCCGTAACACGGCACATTTTACGACTCTCCCGCTTCGCAGGCGGACATAGTCCTGAGCCTCTGAGGGCAGGCTGATGATGAGTAAGGCCAAGCACGTGCCGAGGATTCCTGCGCCTCTCATGGTCCCTCCTTCGGTTGATTCCGCACTATCTCTATCTAAAGTTACGAAAATCTCCAATGAAGAGCCAGCACACCCAGACGACCGCCAACGGATGCATCAGAGAAGGAGGCTCGGTCCGCTTGTCCTGCCGGAGATTCGCGATCTGCCGGTGGCCTCCGCAAGCGATTTTCCGAATTCCCAGTCCGTTTGCCAGCTTTCGTGACCCAACATACTTCAAAGCGAGTTCGAAAATCGTGATTTCGCCGGGAAACCGCGCTTGAATTAGGCCATATGTTGATGTATATTTGCAAATAGCAAAGAGCAAATCATTTACTCACCAATCTGACCGATAGTCGGTACAGTGTGGACGACCTGCCGGTCTGTTTTGAGTGCCATTGAGGCTGAGGATCGAAGAGAGCCAAGTACCCGCTGAGGAAACCACGTGAAGCTTCTACGCGTCGCCGTCGGACCCCACCCCCACGTATCCCTGCTTTTTCCAACTGCCCAGCAGCAAACGATGTATGAACCGCTTGTCGTCGTAGGTCCCAATGGATCCGGCAAGTCGCTCTTGGTCATGGGTTTGCTGGCGGCTCTGGCCGATGATGCCAATCGCCCCAAATGGCTTGACGCCCTGCGGGAAGGCGGCTTGGGCGAAGTGGAAGTGGTCTATGCCGTCGGGGATGACATCATTCGCTTCGTACGCCACCTGACCACGGATAATGCTACGACCAATCTGGAACGTTTGATCGAGTTCCCTACGGGAGGCAATGGCCGGCCGCAGCCCCACTCGATCAAGCTCCCCAACGAAGTTGCCGGGGAAATGGAGGTCTTCCGAACCAGTCGGCTGTTTCCGCTCGTGCACGTTCTCCTCGGCGGCAGGGCCATGCTTCCCGCCGATTCGATCCTTCGTGAAGCGGCCGTCGAGGTGGTCTGTTCCTCCGTTGACACCGAGCTGGCAGGGTGGCTCGCCCGCGAACGGCAGCTAACCGGTGACGCCGAAAGCGCGGGCAGTCTGGCGGCGAGTCTTTCTGAAGTCGAAGCCGCCGAGCGGGAACTCCATCGCGTCGAGGCGTTGTGGCAAGTTTTGGAGCGGGATCAAGACCGCCGAAAGGAACTTGAGGGCCAGCTCGCGCAAACTCGCAATGAACGGAAGGTGTTGGTAGCCGAAGCCGAGGAAGTCGCCCAGCTTTGCGCTCTATCCGAGCGCGCCCGGCGGCTCGAGACGTGGCTGAGTGAAATTGAACGTGACAGCGAAAAGGTCGCCGAGCTTCGCCGTCGGCATTCCGAATTGCAGACGCGACTCGACGTGCTCGAAGCGAAGTTCCGGGGCGCGCCCGAAAACCTCCCGGACTTGCTCGACGAGTACGAAAGGTGCCGCGCCCGCGAGTCGGAACTCGCTGACCGATTGAAATCTCTGACCGGCAATCGCGAGACTCAGAAAACGCGTCTTGAACAAGTCCGCTTGGAACTGGCACGGCTGGAATCGCCGCGTGACGTGACGGCCGAGTTGGAGACCGCGCGGGAAGAAGCCGCCCGTCTGAACAACGAGCTTACCGAGCTTCTGCGCGGCCGTATCGAACTCGTCCGCAAACGGGAAGGCGCTCACCAGCGGTTGCAGCAGGAATTCGCTCCCTTCCTCGAGCTTGAAGGGCCCGCCCGCAAAGCGCTCGATGAGCTGGTCACTCTCGATCCGGCGCAACTGGTCGAGTCCGCCGTTCCACAGCCGGATTCCGCAACTCGCCAACGCGAAATTCGTGGCGAGGAGATCCGTGCGCATCTCCGCGATCGGTATGCGGGTTTCGAGAATCTGCCGGATCAGACCGCCGAGCGCCTGCGGGATCTCTTTCAAGCGCGCGCCGCCGTCTTTTCCTTTACCGCCGACCTTGAAGCCATTGTGAGGCAACGCGAAGAACTCCGACGAAAAGTGCGTCCGTGGCTGGGTGCAGTGGGAGCGATGGTTACGGGAGGAGTCGGATTCGCGCTCGGCACCTATCTCTCCGGCTGGGAAGTCGGGATCATCCTCGCGTTGGCGGCGAGTGGCGTGACCCTGCTCGGACTGCGATCCGTGCAGCGACGCGTCGAAGCGGATCTGGAATCCGTAGCGCAGGCGGAAGCGATGCTCCGCCAGAGGATTGCCGCCGCCGGCGACAAAGTCGCGCGACTGGAACGGGTACTTGCGCCGCTCGCGGAAATCACAACCCTCGAGGGAGCCTTGGCCCGGCTGGCGGAGCATCAGAGGTATCGAGCCGAGCTGGATGGAATCGCCTTCGACGCGGATCTGCATGGAACGACCCACACCCATCCGCTCAGCCCGACGCTCCGGAGGATTCTTGAACACCTACCGCCCGAACTGTCGGACACACCTTTGAAAGTCATCCGCAAACTGTACGAGTCCTATCTTCAACTGGCGAAAAGCGCTCGTGAACTCGATGATCGGTGGGAGCGATACAGCGACGGCGGCTCGCACGTGCTGCAGATCCGCGAGTTGGAAGACCAAGTTTCCCGTTTGAATCGAAAGCAGAGTGAACTGACCGAAAGATCGCAACGGGCACGTGAGCTGTTCGAGTCCCGCAAGGCGGCTCTCGCATCCGAAGCCGATGAACTTGCGCGGGCGGTCTCCCGCGATGCGAGCGCTGCCGTGGCCTCGGAACTCGAACAGACCACCGGGCGGATCGCCGAACTCGATCAACTGACCGGAGCACTACTCTCGAAAGCCGATGCCGCGATCCTTCGGGAAGAGTGGCGGGAACGCGAAACCTTGAGAACCAAACTTCGCGAAGTCCGCAACGAACTCTCCGTGGGACAGAGTCACGATGAACTGCGCGCTCGCGAAGGCTTGCTCCGGGAAGAAGCGGCCGAGGCCCGACAGAAACTCAGCGCCCGCGATCCCTTGTATCTGCATCAGGGCAACACCGCCGAGTATTCCGCCAAGTATCAAGTCCAGCGGCGCACCCTTCAGGAGGCCATTGAGTCCTGCAATCAACGCGAATCCGCCGCGCAACGGGAACGCGATGCCATTGACACCGACAGCCGGATCGCCGCCCTGGCCGAGGAACCCGACCTTAAGGAACTGCGTCGCTTGCTCGCCGAGCACAAGTTGCGCGTCGAGGAAATCCAACGGGATCTCACCACCACCCGTGAATTGGTCGCTTCGATTCGGTCCGAACGCGAGCAGAGAGTTCGCAACATCGGATCCGAATTGCAGGAGAACATGGACCGAATCGTTTGCGAACTGACGGAAAAACGTTTCCGGTCGGTGCGCATCCAAGAGGGAGAGTGGATCGCCGCGGCGGGGGATGGTCAGCCGCGCCGGCTCACGTCGCTCTCCGACGGCACGCAGGATATTCTCCTGCTCGCCGCCCGGCTCGGAATTCTGTTCACCCTGAAGGGAAGTGACGAGGACCCGGTGGTCTGGGACGAGGCGCTGTGGCGACTCGATGAAGATCATCTCGAACGCATGAAGAAAATCCTGAGCCGGCTGAGTGCGGATCGTCAGGTGATTTTGCTCACGCGCCAGTCCGAATTCGAAAGCTGGGGGCCGTCCGTCCGCATCGGCGAAGAAAGCAGGAAGGGCGCTCGCCGCACATAAAGACATGCGCTACTGAAGCTGGAGAAGCCGCTCGACCGATAGTCGAGCGGCTTCTTCATGTACGGAACTCTTTTTATTCTTCGACTATCCGATGTCGCATCGCGTCGCGGTCATCAGTTCACCGATAGCGCCGATTTTTTCGAGGTGGAATACCTTGTCGCGCAACGACGCTCTCGCCTTGTCGGAGAGCTTATCCTCGGTCAGACCGAGAACTTTCCGGTCAACCTCCTCGTCCGTCATCGGGGAACGCGGATCGCCCTTCGGCCAGTCGAGATGTTTCGTGAGCTTTTTCCCGTCCGTGAGCGTGATCGTCACGTTGCACGGCTGCACCTTCGGAAATTGCTTTTCAAACGTCGGTTCCGCGCGAACCTTGATCTTCGGCAGCGTCTCCCGAATCTGGGGATGGAAGAGATACTCTTCCTCGAAGATATCCGTCGTTACGCGTCGCAGTACGATCGCCGCCGCCAGACAGTAGGGCAGCGAATGATCGGCGGTCTCGCGGGTGGTGGGGTTGTACTTGGACGGATCGGACAGAATATCGGCGGCCTTGCTGAGCGTATCAATGTCCACCTGTACGATCTGATCGGGCGACAGATCGTTCTCCATGACAAGCTGCAGCACTCCCGAGATCGGGGCGTGGGTCAGCGCTTCGGTGGGAAACGCTTTCATGCCGCACTGCAGAACCTGCCAGCTCTGTCCCAGTCCGTCGGTAAACCGTCCCAGATCCCATTCCGGTCCCAGGCACTGCATCAGCCCTTCTTTTCCGTCAATTACGTGGGCCGGTCCGTGATAGCCCTTTTCCGCAAGCATTGCCGCGATCACGCCGCTCTGGGTCGCCATCGGATCTACGGTGTTTTTCATCATCGTCAGCTTGCCCGCCGTCACGCAACCCAGGGTCATGGAGTGCGAAGCCGAGATGCCCATCGCATGGGTCAGTTGCTCCGCGTTCAGCCCCATCATCTTTCCCGCCACCAGCGGCGATACGAAGGCGGTCAGCGACGCGTGATGCCACTTGCGCTCGCGAATCCCCGGAACCGCGGCCTGACAAAACCGCATTTCGAATTCGTAGGCCAGAGCGATGCCGAGAATCAAGTCCTTTCCCGTCTTATTCCGGGCTTCGCCGACGCTCAGCGCGGCGGGAATAATGTCCGAGGGATGACTCGGGTCTTGATTCCAGTAGATGTCGTTGTAATCGAGGGCTCGAATGAGCAGCGCGTTCACCAGACTGGTGTGGGCCGCCGGAGCGCGCTCTCCGGTTCCGATCACCGTGGATTCCTGGGGACCGCCCAAGTCGCGCATGAACTCGCGCATCATCGAAGCGTCCCGCGTGTTCAGGCCGCCGTACGCGCAGCCTAGCGAATCCCACAGGAATCTCTTCACCTCGTAGATCGCTTCCGCCGACAAATCCGCGTATTTTACGCGGGCCGTGAAATCCGCCAGTTGCTCCGCAAGGGTTGCCAAGTTGCCTCCTATGGCGTGAATTGTCTGAAGAAAAGTATTTCCAAATCCGCTTTCGTGATAAAGGCCAGAATCGCCAGGAGTCCGACGAGTAATGTGCCGCTCTCCGCGCGCAGCGCCGCCAGAAGTCTCACGCTCCCGCGCGTCTTCAGATAGCAATCGGGATGCAGCATCCGGCTCCACGAAAACCAGCGCGGGACGATGTGGCAATAATCTTCATAGGTCTTCCCGTACAGATGCCGGAGGGTCTCCTCTTCCCATTCGATGACCAGAGCCAGAACGAGCAATCCGCCAATCAGAGTTACCAGCACAAACCACGGCATCCGCGACATCATCGCAATTCCCAGTGCAATCGCCGCTTCGCCGAGATAGGCCGGATTGCGCGAGATCGCATAGGGTCCGTTGGTGATGAGTCCGTGGGAGCGACCGGGATCGTGCGCCTCGCGGTGACTGATAAACGTGGAACACACGATCCGCAGCAGCGTGCCGAAGAGAATGCCGGCGGCGCCGGCAACCATCATGAAGTTTCCTCGGCCGGCCGGCCACACTCGAACATCGAAAAAGAGTCCAATCGCCAGGAGAGGAACCAGTCCCCAGCCGCGATGACGATGGAGCCACTCGCCTAAAATTCGCCGGTGATCAGTGGTGAACACGCTTCGGTCTCGTGCTGCTCTGGTGATGAAAACGAATCAAAGAGTGGATTCGGATCGTTGTGTGAGACGCGCAACGGAAGGAATTATGCCTTCCTTGCCTCCCACTTGCGGCAAAAGGACGCGCCGATGCCCCGGTTTTCAATATTGATAATCCTCGTCCATGCGGTCGAATTCTTGCGGATTGCAACTATGCACGACCATTCGGATCGGAACACCGTGAATCCCTTTGCCGATTCACGGTTTGCTCCCAACCGGGAGGGTGAACACGCCGCCCTAAAAGGCTGTAGGAGCCGCTTGTCCTATGATTAAGCCGGTGATCCCTCGACGTTCGTCCGTTAGAAGTGATGTGCTATCGCCAAGCGCACAGTAGAATGGATTGTCTGTGTGCCCATACGTAGCATTTGCGATAGTGCGCCGTGTAAGACGCTGTTGCCACTCAACAACGTTACGTATGTTGTCGTCCGTTGGCGCAATCCGGTCTCGGTTTTGCTTAGTCTCTGGTGGCGGCGGACGAAAGCGACCCGGTTGTTTGCGGGCGCAATGTCAAGCTCCGCCCGCCGCATGGAATGGGCGACAACGCCCCATAGGATAGTCAGAAAGTCCCGAAGCACCGGGATGTACGAGAAAAGACAGCGGATGAAAGAGATCAGCCACAGGAAGGAAGTCAGACCGTGATTCGAATCAACTCCCAACCGCAGGACCCCCACGCGAAGCCCGCCACGAAACCACCGGAGGACGTGCAGGGGCAGGATCTCCAGATGGTTGATCTGGCCTTCCTGGGGTCTCTGATCCCGGGGATCGTGCACAACCTCGCCACGCCCATGTCGGGAGTGCTGGGGGCGACTCAGCTACTGGAAAACCGAATCGCCAGCCTGGTGGAGTCCGTCCGAAGCATTCAGGATTTGGACGATGACCGGCGAACCGAGCTGCTGAACCTTTCCGACCGCAACCGCGCCAGCGTGGATATCCTCGCCCGTAACGCACGTCATCTGGCCGACATCCTTCAGGTCGTGGTTCAGCGTCTGACCCGTAGCAGTGCGGCAACCAAAGGGTCTTATTGTCTCAACGAGCTTCTGCAGAACGAACTACATTTCCTGGAAGCCAACCTGACCTTCAAGCACAAGGTGAAAAAACAGGTGTCGCTCGCCCCCAACCTCCCGGCGGCGAAATGCGTCTATGCGCACGTGGTGGGCGTCATAGATGAATTCGTCACCTGCGTCCTGGGGATCCACGACTCGAATCAGGGGCCGCTCGAGATGGAGTTCGCGACGGAGAGCGCGGATTCACACGTGTGCTTGAACCTGACGGCGAGATTTGCTCCCCGTAATCCCGTCGAGTCGCTTGCGGGAACCATGTTCGAGGTTCATTTGACTCGGCTCGATGCGGACGGCTGGGACGTGGACTGGGACAACGCCGGCGGGAATCAACGACTGCGTCTGTGTTGTCCGCTCGGGCAGGCTAAGGCTTGATTCCGTCGCAATCTTTCCGTACCTTGAGGTGATCGGATTCCGACCACCGCAACCATCGAGACCTGCGGGTCTCGATGGTGTTTCGGGGTGTTCGGTGCAATTGACATCAACGACGATCCGTCATTCCCCCGCGACGCTATGCCCGAGATTCCGCGTTCCTGTTTCGCCCACGCCCGCTCGCTCTCGCTCGAGACCGAGCTGGCCCTGGAAGCCGCTCGCCGCGGCGGAGAAGTCTTGCGATCCCACTGGATGCGACTTCAGAGTGACCAGATTCGTGAGAAGGGCAAAGGAGATCTCGTCACGTCAGCCGATCTGGCGGCGGAAGAAGAGATCACTTCGTTTCTGCGACGCGAAACTCCCGAGGCGGCCGTCATTTCCGAGGAAGGGACCAACTACGGAGGATCGCAACACGTCTGGTACGTGGATCCCCTCGACGGCACCACCAATTTCGTTCAGCAATTCCCCGTCTTCGCCGTCAGCATCGCGTTCGTGGAGTCCCCCGCAACGTCGGGCGATCAGGTGAAAAGTGGCGTCGTCTACAATCCCGTCAGTGGCGAAATATTCTATGCCGCTCGCGGTCGCGGAAGTTACTTGAAAGAGTCTCGTCTCACCGGCTCACCCAAGAATCACTTGGGCGACGCGGTCGTCGCAACGGGTTTCCCGCGCCGGTACCATACCGAGCTCGCCGCCTATTTGCGGGAGTTCGATCAGATCTTCCGGCAGTGCCGCGCCGTCCGCCGGGCCGGTGCCGCCGCTCTGGATCTTTGCTGGACGGCTCAGGGTATCTTCGACGCCTTCTGGGAGCATCACCTTTCGCCGTGGGACATCGCGGCGGGAGCGCTCATCGTCGAAGAGACCGGCGGAATCTGTACCGATTTCGAGGGATCCCGCGACTTCATTCAGCGTGGCGATATCCTCGGCGCCAATCCCGCGCTACATCGCGCCTTGCTGGATATTATCCGAACTCAACGTTCCGGAGTCTCCACCGACGCGTCTGCCGCTCCCGATTGACGCTGAAATCTTGTTCCTCTATGTCGAAGCCATTCGCGGAAGCGAATGGCTTCTTGTCGGAGTGGCGGCAGGCTACTCGAGCGGCCAGATCACCTCTTCGGTGAAGCCGGTTTCATGCGAGACGCGCAAGGTCATGGGTTGGTGAGGCTCGGACGGCGGATCGAATTCGTAGATGCCCGGTTGCAGAACGTCGTCCACCAGCGCCTTTCCGGGCGGAGTCAAGACGTCGAGCTTGGTTCGGCCGGCTTCCCGAACATAGAGCGCAATTCGTTCGCCCGGAATGATGGAAGCCGGTGCGAGCTCGCGACGATCTCGCTCATGACCCTGCGTCAGCGGCGTCGCCGTAATCACAACGGGGAAAACCGATTCTGTCCGCTGGCCCACGGCCGCCAGTTTGTAGAAGTAGCTGACTCCGGGACGCGCTGATGCGTCTTGATAACTGTATTCCACGTCGCTGGCGGCGGAATGCGAGCCGATTTCCGCGAGCACCGCAAAATTGCCCACCTCCTCGTATCCGCGATAGAGGCGAAATCCCAGAATCGTCGGCGACTGCCGGTCGAGCGTCCAGTTCAACCGCACGCCGTTTCCGCTGGTCGCGCGGGCGGTGAATACCGAGAGCACCGACGAAAGCTCGGGAACGTCGTCGAACTCAGCGGGCGCAGCGGGCGATTGCCCGGCCATCACGAAGGTCAGAACCAAAACACCAAATAGAAGTCGAATCATACTCCCTCCCGCCGCGTGCGGCTGTCAATCCTGTGGAAATTCATGAGCGGCGCGATCCATGCGAACTTGCTCAAAACTCAGTGCCTCGACCCGGCCTTTCTCTTCCTTGACGATCAGCAGCATGAGGAAGCCTCCTCCGAACAGAACCAGCAAGGAAAGAATGCCTTCCCGCAAACTGCCCGTCAACAGAACGGCCAAGCCGAAGATCAGCGGGCCGACGGCGCCCGCGAATTTGCCGGAAATCCCGAAAAAGCTGAAGAACTCCGCCGATCTCCCGGGCGGAATCAAGGTTGCCTGCAAGGAGCGCGACGCCGCCTGCGATCCTCCCATGACCAGACCGGTGATGACTCCCAGAATCCAAAACTCGCGCACCGCATCGCCGAACGTTCCGAGTTTCCACGCCCATACCACCACCACCAGCCATCCGATCAGTGACGCCAAAATCGCCCGCCGTCCGCCGATCCGGTCCACCAGCCATCCGAAAAACAGCGAACCGAAAAAGCCTACGAACTGAATCACCAGAAAAAATACGATCAGATCGCTGCTCGAAAACGCCAGTTCCTGATTGGCGAAGATCGCGGCCATGACGATAATCGTCTCGATGCCGTCATTGTAGAGCAGGAACGCGATGAAATACTTCGTGAGATTGGGCAGGTCGCGAAGCCGGCGAAAAATCTCCCCCAGCGAACCGAATGCCGCCCGCAAGTTTTGTCCGATCCTTCTCTTAATCTTTCCCTTTGCGGTGGGAACGTAGCGGAAGATCGGAATCGCGAACACCACCCACCAGATCGCCACCGAAACGAAGCAATGCTGAACGCCGAAAAATCCTTCCGGCAATCCGAGCAGTCCGGGATAGCGGAGCATGATCAGATTCACGCCGAGCAGAAGTCCGCCGCCGATATACCCCCACGCCCATCCCAGACCGGACACCTTGCCGTAGTCCTCGGGATCCGCCACGTCATAGAGCATCGCGTTATAGAACACGTTGCCGCCCGCGAAACCGATCTGCGCCACCACGAACAGAATCCCCCCCCACAGCCATTCGCCCTTGTCCACCGTGTACAGCAGCGCGGTCGAAACGACTCCCAGCCCCAGATGCAATCCGAGCATGCGCTTCTTCAGACCGGAAAGATCACTGAATGCCGCCAGAATCGGTGACGTCAACGCGATCAGAATCATGCTCGCCGCCATGAACAGCGTGAACATCGTCGCCCCCGGCACGCGCGTCCCCCACAGCATCGTCCCTTCGCTTCCGCCCGCGACGGTTCCGGCGTAGTAGGCGTTGAAGACCACGGCCAGAATCGTCGTGGCGAAGGCTGAGTTCGCGAAATCGTAGGTCGCCCACGCCCACACCTGACCGGGATTCCGACGGCGAAACCGGAAAAGACTCCGCACGAGAGCCTACCGTACCAGATGTAACGTCTTGGCCATCGAACCCGAACTTCCCTCCAGCCGATACACGTATACTCCGCTTGTCAGAGGAGTTCCCGCGTCGTTCCTGCCGTTAAAGAGGATCGTCATCTCCGATCCGGTGCCACGGCCCGCATACAGCGTTCGCACTTCCTGACCGAGTAGATTGTACACGCGTAAAGTGGTTACCGTATTCTGCGGAGCGACAAACCGGATTGCGGTCGTCGGATTGAAGGGATTGGGATAGTTTTGTTCAAGCGTGAGAGAAAGAGGGATGAACGGCGACTCCGAGACAAACGAGATCGAATCCCCGAACCACGCAAAGAATCGAGCCAGCAGATCATCGCGCGTGTCCGTGTTCCCGACTCCCGAAACGCCTTCCAGACCGAAACTCAAGAACACGAATCGCCCCGTGCTGTACTCTCCGGCCACTCCGCAGACTGCCGCCGAGTCACCGGAATAGTGGAAGATGGTCTGTCCGTCTCCGATAACATACACGGAAGCCGGACTGTTCTGGTTCTGCGCGCCCTGCGATCCGATCAGATACGCTTCCACGCCGTCGGTAATGGGATTGCCTGCATAGCCGTAGAATCGCCGCTGCTCCGTGTTCGGCGCTCGCAGCGAGCAGGCGAGTACATCGCTCAGGAAAGACGAACCGGACCCCAAATCGTCCGCGATATCCTGGCCGGTCAGGAGCAGATGTCCGCCCTCGTTCAGATACGAACTCAGAACAGCTTGCTCGCGGAAGTCCAGCGTGGAGATCGAATCGTTGCCGGTGAACCAGATGACCGTGGGCACATTGAAGATATCCGGTGCACCAGCCGCCGCGCAGTCCCACCAGCGAATGCGCAGATCGAAACTGTCCAGAGAAGAAAGATAAAAGGATTCGAACACATCTCCGTTATCGTCATCCACCAGCACCACGTCGGCAAACGGAATCACGAAGTCCACAGTCTGAGGTATCGTTCCCGGAGCCAGCTCGATCCTCCGCTCCGTGAGCATGAGCGGAGTAGGCGGGATCACGCGAATGGTGTTCATGCCCGCCATTAGTTTCCGGCTTCCGTTCGTATAGAGACTATCGGTGGTCTGTTCGACGAAAGTCCAGGCCGAGTCGGGATAGCCCTCGTGATAGAACTCCACGCGCACCGGAAACGGTGGAGGAACCGGTTCCTCGGTGGTGATCGCACCCTCCACGTTCACGCCGCGCCGGATATCGAACGCCACCGTGATCGTGTCGTTGGCCGGATTTTCATCTCCCGTTGCGAACACCGAAAGTTGGAGGGGTGAGACCGGTGGTAGAGTCTCGTTATCCGGCAAGACCCAAAGCCGCGCGAACGACAGGACGGAGTCCGATCCCGCCTCCAGCTCCACCGCCATCGAATCGAGGAAAGTCTGTCCCGATACGCGAGTGCGGATCGTCAGCGGCATCTGACTGGCGTTGAGGATTCGCGCCGCCACGATCAGCGAGTCTCCCGCCAGATAGGGAAGAGTGGAAATCGGCGAAACGTACCCCACCGCAATCGCATCTACCACCGGCAGAGCATCAATGATCCGCTCCATTCCCATCCAACCCATGTACGCGCTGACCCACGAATGATCGTTGGTGACGGGATAGTTTCTTCCGGGAGGAATTCCACCGTCGTGGTCCGTGTCCAGTCCGATCAGCGAATCGGTGATGTATACGGCGTTCCCCCAGTAGAGCGAATCCTGCGTAATCTGAAAGCACACGTGCTGCGCGTTGCAGTACCACGTGTTGAAGGCGTGGTTCCATGTTCCGACCGGCTGCCAGACGTCGAGCAGCGGCCCGTATTGCGTGAGCCATACCCGTCCGCTGTCGGGATACTCGCGGAACAGGCTTTCGCAGACTCCCCATAGAGCCGTTCCGCCGCACAGCGCCCACGTCTCGTTCTGATAGAGACGCTGCGGATTTGACTCAAACCATGTACGTAGACGGCGTGCTTCGTTGAGTGCGAACTGCCGCCAGTCGGCGCGGCCGCGATAGAGCGTGTGCGGATACAGCCCGCCGATTCCCAGACCTTGCGCGCACGGATTGAGTTGGCCGAGTCCCGTGCTGTTGGGATCGTAGTCGAGCGGATGACCTACCACCCACAGCGCGCAACTGTCCGCATACCACGTCCATGTGGTATCATTGTAGGCTTGGCGGTAGATGCGTTCGGCCTCGAAACCCCAGCCGCAGTTGTGGATCGCATAATAGCCGCCGCCTTCGCGCCACGCCGGAAATCGCTGGCAGTAGCCTTGCGCGAGGCGGATCCGCGGCCCGTAGCTGGCCGTGTCTCCCGTCCACACCGCATATTGCGACCAGACTCGAATCGCTTCCTGTGTGTTGTCGGTTTCGATGATGCCGGCATCGCTGCCGCTCTCACCCTCGATCATTCCGCCACGATTCGCTCCCGTCTCCGTGTATTGCATGGACACGAGGAAATCGCACAGCAACCGATAGTGCGCGAAGTAGGCGATCTCATCCAGTGATGCGCGCTGATCGCGCGGGCGAATGAATCTTGGCTCACCGGCGGCTCCACTCCGCGCGAACTCCTCGGCTATTTGCTCGGGAGTCCAATACGGCGTGGCCAGAGCGGTGGCTGCGATGAACATACCAAACACCAGTGCAGCCCACCGGAAAAATGAAAGTAGAGAAGTTGTTCCTGCCATCATATTCCCGAATCAACACCTCAAGAAGATCACATGAACTTCTTGAAGAACTTGAGGATTCCCTGATTCCACGCGATGCGATGCGTGATTCCCGTTCCTTGAGCGATTTCGTGTTTGTGATCGAGATACCACTGATAGCTGCGGATCAAGGCGTCGGCGTTGGAATACTGCGGCTTCCAACCCAGCACTTTCTGAGCCTTCTCGATGGAAACGAAGCTGTCCTGATCCGCCGTTCCGTACACCCACTTGTAGAGCGGCGACAGTCCCAGAGCTTCAAACAGCCGCAGCGCGAGCTTGACCGGCCCCGCCGGAGTTCGCCACGGCCGCGCACCATTGCCCGCGTAGTCGCACATCGCCTTCATGTCCTCGCGCACGGTCATGAACTCGGCCGCGCCGACGTTGAAGGTGTCGTTGGCGATTTTAGCGTCCAGCGTCGAAGCCAGATAGATCGCATCGGCCAGGTCGTCCACTTCAAGAAGCTGATAGCGGTTTTTCCCGTTGCCGATCATGGGAATCCGTTTTCCGCTTTCCACCCAATCGTAGAGAATCTGGAACACGCCCAAGCGGTGAGTACCGATAAACGTCTTGGGGCGAATGACCGGAACGCAGAATGTGTCGCTCCGGTAACGTTCGCAGATCCGCTCCGCTTCAATCTTGCTTTCGCCGTACGGGCCTACTCCTTCCATGAGGTCGCTCTCGAAGAGCGGATGATGGTCGGGGATTCCATAGACGGCGGTGGAGGAGACGAACACCACTCGCTTAATGCCCGTCTCCAGAGCCGCGTCGAGAACATTCTGGGTTCCGGCTACGTTGATGGCGAAAATATCTTCCGGCTTCCACAGCGGCAGCGCCGCCGCGCCGTGGACGATCACGTCCGGTTGTGTTCCTTGAGAATCCGGGTCAATCCCGTCCGGTCCCGCACGTCATGCTGAATGAAGACGGTCCCCGCCGGGTATTCGGATTCTTCAAACGGTGCAATGTCGGTTAATACGAGGTTCCATCCCTTCTGATGGAACCAAAGTGCGGTGTGCAGGCCGAGAAATCCGGCGCCGCCGGTGATCAGTGCTTTCAATTCAGGCCACCTCCCGGCAGGCTCCTCGGCCCTGTCAATGTGCTTATCATGCCTCGTCAGTTCCTTTTTGTCGTCTCTTGCGAAATTCAGTAAAAACCATTTCCTGATGGCTCGACCCTATTCAACGAGCCCACGTAATATTCTTAATATTTACAAATAATTGGACATCATCGGCTAAAACCGGTTGCCTTGAAAGAAGCCGGAGCGATCAGACGGTATGGAGCAAACTAAGATACCAATCACACACTGAACTATCAAGCCCTTGAGACCGAATCCGATGAGAGACAGAGGCCTTTGTTTGACATTAATAGGTGTTCAGGGTATATTACTTTGTTCTACTTATAAGGAGACCCGCCATCAGACACGCGGATCGTCCGCACGACCACTGCGGAATCATGGGTGTTTTCGGTCACCCCCACGCCGCCGAGCTTACCTACCTCGGCCTGTTTGCCCTCCAGCACCGTGGGCAGGAGTCAGCGGGGATTGTATCCTCCGACGGCTCTTCGCTGCACGCCGTGCGGGGGATGGGGCTGGTGGCTGACGTGTTCAATGACCAGCAGAAGTTCCAGCACTTGGCCGGAAACCGTTCCATCGGCCATGTTCGCTATTCCACGACCGGGGGATCCGTTGCCGGAAACGTGCAGCCGCTTGTCGTCCGCACTAAGGACGGCCCGCTGGCGGTGGCTCACAACGGAAATCTGGTCAATGCTCGCGCCCTTCGTGTCGCTCTCGAAAGCGAGGGAGCGATCTTCCAGACCGATTCGGATAGCGAGATATTCGTTCACTTGATCTCCCGCTCCCGCGAGGCCACTCTGGCGGGACGGATCGCCGCCGCGCTCAGTCAGGTGCAGGGAGCCTACTCGCTGCTGTTCCTGACCAAAGAAGAAATGGTGATCGTCCGCGATCCGCACGGCTTCCGGCCGCTCTGCCTCGGCGGGAAAGGCGACGCCATCGTGGCGGCCTCCGAGACCTGCGCTCTCGATCTGACCGAAGCAACCTATGTTCGAGAAATTGAGCCCGGCGAGATCGTGACCGTCAGTGCGCGCGGGATTGATTCCACCACCTTCGCTGCGCCCTCGCTCCACATGTGCGTCTTCGAGCTGATCTACTTCGCCCGCCCCGACAGCCAGATCTTCGGTGGCAGTGTGGATCGCGCCCGCCGCAAACTCGGCAAGATTCTCGCCGAGGAAGCTCCCGCCGAGGCCGATATCGTGATCGCCGTCCCCGATTCCTCGAACACGTCGGCCTTGGGCTACGCGCGGGCCGGCGGACTTAAGTTCGAGCTTGGTCTCATCCGCAATCACTACATCGGCCGTACGTTCATCAATCCCTCACAGTTCATGCGCTCGTTCAACGCCCGCGTGAAATACAATCCCGTGGTGGGCGTGCTCAAGGACAAGCGGGTGGTGATCGTCGAGGACTCCATAGTTCGCGGCACCACGCTCAAGAAACTCGTTGCGCTGCTCCGCCGTGTGGGCGTCAAGGAGATCCACGTCCGTGTCGCCTCGCCGCCGATTCAGTACCCGTGCTTCTACGGCATGGATTTCCCCACCCGCAACGAACTCATCGCCGCCTGGAATTCCCCCGAGCAGATCCGCGAATATCTCGGTGTTGATTCGCTGAAGTATCTCTCCGTCGAGGGAATGCTGGCCGCCACCTATACCGATCCCGGCCATTTCTGCACTGCCTGTTTCACCGGTGAATATCCGGTGCCGCTTTCCGACGATCAAAGCGAATCGCTCTTCCAATACAGTGAAAAAGAGTGGGCCCGCGCCGAGCTCGAACGCGTCCTGAAGTCGTTCGAGTAGTTCCTTCCCTCGCCATCGTGAGAATCCGTACTCCGATCAACATCCCTCCATCGTCCGGCGAATGCACGGATCGCTTCTGGACGGCCGCCAACTGCATCAGCTTGGGCCGGCTGTTGCTGCTCGTCCCGTTGTTCGTGTTTCTGCGGATGGGCGAGCGCGGGAATGGCAATCTGTGGGCTTTGGCGGTGATGGGAATCGCGCTGATCTCCGACATGCTGGACGGAATGGTGGCGCGCTGGCTCAAGCGGGAATCGGTGTGGGGACGGGTGTTGGATCCGATTGCCGACAAGGTCTGGATCGCGGGGCTGGCTCTGTTTCTGGCTCTACCGTGGCGGGAGCATCCGCTGCCGGTCGGATTTCTGGCTTTGGTTCTGGCGCGGGACGTGGCGATTGTGGTGCTGGCCGCCTATGCATACGGGCGGACGGGGGTGGTGATGAAATCCAACTGGGCGGGCAAAATCGCCATGACCTTCACGGCCTTCACGCTGATCGTCTATACCATCTATTGCCACTGGATACCTGTCCCGCTGATCTGGCTGCGGCCGGTGAACGTGATGTGGTTCACGGTGATTCTGCTGGTGCTGTCGGGGATTGTCTATTCCTATCGTTTCCAAAGACTTCTCGCCGCTCATGCGGAAAATAAAAAGTGACCAAACGAACTCGGCAACCTGAAGAAAATTAAAAACTTCAAACTACAAACTTGAAAGAAAAACGGGAACTCGGAATGTGAAGGAAAAGGGCTGGGGGCAGGGGGGATGGAAAGAGGGATTGCGGAAGTTATCCACAATATATGAACAATTGTTCAGAAAGTCAAGGGGGGTGTAAAAGCGATTGAGATTTGATATTTAAAGGTATGGGGGACAGGGAGGGATGATGAGAGGCGGGTGCGAGAAGCGTGAATCAGGGGGGAAGGACAGCGCCGTATTGCCGTCAAGGCAAATGCTATCTTGATGGGGCGATGGTCAACAAGATGCATAAAGGAAAAAGTTATATCAGGGAAATAGTGAGTGCAAATGCAAACACTAGTGAATTATATTTGGATTGCCCTTAACAGTCCATGGATCAGTCTTTGTGGATTGATCATAGGACTACTTGGGTTACTGCTTTTTCTTCGCTCCAAGAGAGACAAACGTCCATGCTTTGCCCAGCGAAGCACAAATATCCTGACGGACCTGAAAAGCTCATTTGGCGCAATCGAGGTCACCTATGAATCACAACCCATCCAGAGTTTTACCAGCACACGCATTGCATTCTGGAACGAGGGGCGTGAAACCATCAATCGTGCTGACATACCTTCAGGGGCTCCCATTACTATTCGTGTAGGTGAAGGCCATCGGATACTTGAGGTGAAGACGGTCTTCAGAGTCGAAGAAGCGAATCAGATGGATATTCACATATCGGATAGCGAAGCGCGCCAGGCGGCAATATCATTTGAATATCTTGACCAGGACCAAGGTGGAGTTGTGGAAATACTTCACACGGGAACATCGGATTCAGACATATCAATATCGGGCTTGGTCAAGGGAACCCGCCTCAGGAAAAGAGTGCTCGCTGACGAGTTAGATCTAAGCATCGGCCGAATTTGCCTCCGGTCGGGGAAGGCAGCCCTCGTGGTGTCGCTTCTGTTTACGCTAGTCTTGTTAGTGGCTGCGTGGCCAATTTGGAGGCAAACGCCACAAGATTCACATGTCTTTGCAGACATAGACTCGACTTGGGCACAGATAGTAATCGGATTTGATACATCGGCAGAACAAATAAAACATATCGCCCAAATTCAGGCGCATCTTTTTAAGATTTCATCGTTGGACTCGCTGTCTGAGGTTTCATCGTTGGACTCGTTATATGCTTGCCAAATATCCAATTCTGCCGCACTTGCCACTCATGCTCGGACTGTGGCAAAAGGTTTTAGGGAACTTGCACGAACTGAAGAGAATTCAAACGCGGCCTGGAGACAGATTCGACACAATAGGCAGATGTTGCGATATTTTGTGATAATATTTTTCATCTTTGCCTGGATACCAGTTCTTGTTGGCATAAGGCGTAGTTCGCCAAGGGAATTTAACGCATATTTCTAAATTAGCTCTTTAACAAGCATTGTAATAAATAGCGTTGCCGTGAAGAGAACAAGAGAAATTGGGCCTAAACATCGTGATGTGACGGATTTTATCTTGGCGCGGTGTCCAGAATGACAATGGGGGAGATTCCGGCCGGGTTGCGCGCAGGATCGAGGTTCTTTCATTTTCATGTGTCGGCGCTTAACCCGGTTCGGCGAGGAAGGTAGTGGATACGCCATTGCCGGTCAGGAGACCGACAACAGCGGAAGATAGCGTAAGGGAGAAATTCCGGCAGGGATGCAATCCCCGCTCGGCGAGCGAGGTTTTCGGGCACGCGAGGACGCGTGCCTCGGCGGGAAGTGTGGGCACGGCATGCCGTGCCCCTCCGAGAAGAGAAAGACGGATACAATAAGGACACAATGAATTGTGTCGCTACAAGATGGGCGCGATAAATCGGCCCCTACAATACGGGCGAGGCAATCGGCCCCTACGGGCAAACTGCCGTTTGCATCTACAACGGGCGCGATAAATCGGCCCCTACAATGCGGGCGAGGCAATCGGCCCCTACGGGCAAACTGCCGTTTGCATCTACAATGGGCGCGATAAATCGGCCCCTACGATAAGGATGTTTTTCTGAATTATGTCACTTCGATTTTTCAACACGCTGACGAGGCAGGTCGAGGAGTTTGTTCCCAGAGACGCTGGGAAAGTGGCAATGTACACGTGCGGGCCGACGGTGTACAACCGCGCGCACATCGGGAACTTCCGGACGTTTCTCTTTTCCGATATGGTGCGGCGGTATTTCCGCTATCGCGGACAGCAGGTGACGGCGGTGATGAACATCACGGACATTGACGACCGCACCATCAAGGGCGCGCAGCAGGAAGGCGTACCGATGAGCGAGTTCACCGAGCGCTACACGAAGATTTTCCTCGACGACTGCGCGAAGCTGAATATCCGTCCCGCCGACGTCAATCCGAAAGCGACCGAGCATATTCCGGAAATGGTGGAGATCGTGAAGCGGCTGGCCGAAAAGGGAATCGCCTACGAGTCGGAAGGCTCGTGGTACTTCCGCGTGAACGCGTTTCCCGCCTACGGGGAATTCGCGCGGCTGGATACGGAGGGAATGCGGCAGGTAGAGCGGGTGGCGGCGGACGAGTATCGCAAGCAGGATTCGCGTGATTTCGCGCTCTGGAAAGCGTGGGAAGCGGAGGACGGCGAGGTCTTCTGGGAGACGGATCTGGGCAAGGGCCGCCCCGGCTGGCATCTCGAATGCTCGGCCATGTCGCTTAAGTATCTCGGAGAAGACTTCGACATTCACCTCGGCGGAGTGGATCTGATCTTTCCGCACCATCAGAACGAGATCGCACAGACCGAAGCCGCCACCGGGCAGAGGCTCGCGCGCTACTGGATGCACAGCGAGTTTCTGATGATCGAAGCCGACAAGATGTCCAAATCGCTGGGCAACTTCTACACGCTGGGGGACGTTCTCGATCAAGGCTGGCAGCCGCGCGAGATCCGCTTCGCGCTGATGAGCACTCACTACCGCCAGCAACTCAACTTCACCTATTCGCTTCTTGAACAGGCCCGCAACGCGCTCGACCGCCTTGATTGCTGCATTCAGAATCTCCGCCACTCGGAAGGGCAGGGCGGGGAGGAGGCGGTGCGGGAACTGACTGAACGGCATGAGAGTCAATTTCAGGCCGCGCTGGACGACGATTTCAACTATTCAGAAGCGCTGGCCGCGGTGTTTGGCTTCATACGGGAGGTAAACATCCTGTGCACGGGTGGCAAGATCGGTCCGACCGAAGCCGAGCTGGTTCTGTCCGCCATACGGCGATTTGACGACGTCCTGGGATTCGTGGACGTGGACCGGGCTTTGGCCGGGGAGTCGGATGAGGAGATCGAGGCGCTGGTTTGTGCCCGTTCGGAGGCGCGGGCGGCCCGCGATTGGGCAGAGGCCGACCGGATCCGCAAACTCCTGGCCGAGCGGAATATCGTGGTCGAGGACCGGTCGGGGGGGAGTATTTGGAGGCGGAAGCAGTAGAGGCTTGCGAGGCTGAGTTGTGGCAGATGTGACAAGATGTTGAATATAAAGGACAAGAGTGGTGGATAAGCACTTGACAAGTATTGTGCCAGTCGTTAACTTAGGGTCTTGACTTTTCATGAGGTCAAGTCACGCCGCTGGCGTAGCTCAACTGGTAGAGCAGTTGATTTGTAATCAACCGGTTGCGGGTTCAAGTCCTGTCGCCAGCTCTGAGCGTTCGCTGTCAGAACGTTTGTCCGCCGGCGGAGGCATTGAGGTGGCGTGCCCGAGTGGCTAAAGGGGGCAGACTGTAAATCTGCTGGCAGACGCCTACGGTGGTTCGAATCCATCCGCCACCACCGGAGATCCCTCTGAAGGGACGGTGAACATACTGTGAATTCGAGCCTTGCGATGACACTCTGGATGGACTGGTCATCAAAGGGGGCTCTTTTTCGCGCTTTTTTCATGCGGGCGTAGCTCAGTTGGTAGAGCATCAGCCTTCCAAGCTGAGGGTCGCGGGTTCGAGTCTCGTCGCCCGCTCCAAGGACCGTCAGGTATAGTCGTTTGCCAGAGATTCTGCTCGTGTAGCTCAGATGGTAGAGCGCGTCCTTGGTAAGGACGAGGTCAGCGGTTCAATCCCGCTCACGAGCTCGACTCCCGATTTTGCGATCAAGTGTTTGAAATAGGAAAGCAGGCCATTTCTGAGGAGGATCATCAAGCATGGCTAAGGCCAAGTTTGAGCGCACCAAGCCCCACGTGAACATCGGAACGATCGGCCACGTGGATCACGGCAAGACCACGCTCACGGCGGCGATCACCCAGGTGCTGTCCCTGAAAGGACTCGCCCAGGCGAAGAAATTCGAAGACATTGACAACGCGCCTGAAGAGAAGGCACGCGGGGTCACGATCAACGTCCACCACGCCGAATACGAGACCGAGAAGCGCCACTACGCGCACGTGGACTGTCCCGGCCACGCCGACTACATCAAGAATATGGTCACCGGCGCAGCTCAGATGGACGGCGCGATTTTGGTGGTGTCGGCGGCCGACGGTCCCATGCCCCAGACGCGCGAGCACGTGCTCTTGGCCCGTCAAGTAAACGTACCGGCGCTGGTCGTCTTCCTGAACAAGGTGGATCAGGTGGATGATCCGGAACTTTTGGAGCTAGTGGAAGTCGAGGTTCGCGACCTGCTGACCAAGTACAATTTCCCCGGCGACGAGATTCCCGTCATCCGTGGTTCGGCATTGGAAGCCTTGTCGGCTCCGACCGACGCCAAGAAAACGGAATGCATCACCCAGCTCATGGAAGCGGTGGATGGTTACATTCCCGAGCCGGTGCGGGCGACCGACAAGCCGTTTTTGATGCCGGTCGAGGACGTATTCTCGATCACCGGCCGCGGCACGGTGGGCACCGGTCGTATTGAACGGGGCGTCGTGAAGGTCGGACAGGAAGTGGAGATCGTCGGACTGGGCGCTCACAAGAAGACCGTGGTGACCGGAGTGGAGATGTTCCGCAAGCTGCTTGACGACGGTCAGGCCGGCGACAATGTGGGTCTCCTGATGCGCGGCGTGGACAAGGAGGAAATCGAACGCGGCATGGTGGTGGTGACTCCGGGTTCGATCAAGCCTCACATGAAGTTCGAAGCTCAGGTGTACGTTTTGTCCAAGGAAGAGGGCGGACGCCATACTCCGTTTTTCAACGGCTATCGTCCGCAGTTCTTCTTCCGTACGACCGACGTGACCGGTTCGATCAAGATGCCGGAAGGCGTGGAAATGGTCATGCCCGGCGATAACATCGTCATGACCGTGGAATTGATTACCGACGTGGCGATGGACGAAGGACTGCGCTTCGCGATTCGCGAAGGCGGCCGCACGGTCGGCGCCGGCGCCGTTACGAAAATTCTCGAGTAGGCCGGAACCACGGCAAAGGATTTGGCTCGGCGGGAGCCGAGCCATACGGCCGTAGCTCAATGGTAGAGTCCCGGTCTCCAAAACCGGTTGTTGGGGGTTCGAGTCCCTCCGGCCGTGCCACAAGCCCGTTTCTCCCGAGACAGAGATGTTCAAGAAGTTGATCAATTACCTTAGCCTGGTTCGCGCGGAAATGGCCAAAGTGACGTGGCCGACCCGAAGCGAGATGATGGAATCAGCGCGCATTATCCTGGTTCTGTCGTTTGTGATTGCGGCGGCCGTATTTGCGGTGGACCGGCTGCTGTCTCTGGCTCTGGAGTTCATTCTGTAGGCGCGGTCTGGAGCAGGTGCAATTCGAGACCATCGTTTGTCCGGTCTGCGGTTCGGCGGATTATCGGCATGAACTGGAAGTCCGGGACCGGTTCGAGACGATTGTCGGGCATCTGTACACGATCGTGCGCTGCACGGCGTGTCGCCTCCTGTACCTGAATCCGAGGCCTGATGCGGCCTCGGTCAGCGCATTCTACGGCGCGGAGGAGTACGATCCGTTTCTGAGCAGCGGATCGCGGGTTTCCGCCTTCACGAGGCTCTACAGGTTCGTGCGGCGGTTCACCGTTCGCCGCAAAGCCTGGCGAGTGTCGAACGGGCTTCCGCGGGGTGCGCGTTGTCTGGACGTGGGATGTGCAACCGGCGAGTTTGTGGCGGAGCTTCGGCGACGCGGTTTCGACGCCTGCGGAGTCGAGCCCAGCCCGATGGCCGCCGAACACGCGCGGAGTACCTACGGTTTGACCGTATGGACGGGTACGGTGACTGACGTGCCGGACTCGGCGGGACCTTTTGATCTGATCACGCTTTGGCACGTTCTGGAACACTTACACGATTTGCGGGGAAATCTGGAGCGGATGCGGTCGCTGCTGAAGGAGGGGGGCCGACTGGCGATAGCCGTACCGAATCCTTCTTCAAGTGACGCTCGGGCATACGGTGCGAAGTGGGTGGCATGGGACACGCCCCGCCATCTCTACCACTTCGAGCCGACCGTGATGACTGACCTCCTAATCCGGGCGGGTTTTCACGCGCGGCGACACGGGGCGGTCGCGTTCGACGCTTTCTATCACAGTTTGCTCTCGGAATCGGGAGGAGCGATTCGCCTGTTGCGAGCCGGAATGCGCGGCGGGTGGAGCTTCTTCTGCGGGAGTTTCGGGGGCGCGGGATCATCCGAATTGTACATTGCCGAGAAAAGGTAGCTCATAGCCATCGTGTTTTCCACCACCGATATCGCCCCTGCCGAAGGGGAGCTTGCTTGGTACGTGATCCACGTCTTCACCGGACAGGAAGAGAAGATCCGCTCGTTCCTGCTCGAGGAAGTGAAGCGTCTGAAACTCGAGGATCAGGTCACGCAGGTGCTGATTCCGAAGGAAGACGTGGTGGAGATGCGGGACGGGAAGAAGAAGACCAAGACGCGGGTGTTTTTTCCCGGCTATATGCTGGTGGAGATGACGATCAACAAGGCGACCGAGCATCTGATCATGAACACGCCGCAGGTCATCAATTTCGTCGGACCGAAGAACCGGCCGCAGCCGCTGCGGAAGTCGGAAGTGGACCGCATTCTCGGACACGCGGACCGGGCCAGCGGAGCGGAGGTGGTGGAGGTTCCGTTCGTGGTCGGCGACAGCATCAAGGTGATTGACGGCCCGTTTAAGGATTTTACGGGAGTCGTGCGGGACATCAACATCGAGAAGCACAAGGTCAAGGTGATGGTTTCGATCTTCGGTCGTTCGACGCCGATCGAGCTCGATTTTTTACAGGTATCCACCGATCTCTCGACGTAGTACGAATCGGCCGCGCGCCGCTTGAAATCAAATTAACTCTGAAATTCGCAGCGATAAACTATGGCAAAGAAGATCACCGGCTACATCAAGCTTCAATTGTCCGCCGGTAAGGCCACTCCCGCTCCGCCGGTTGGACCGGCGCTCGGGCAGAAGCAAGTCAACATCATGGACTTCTGCAAGCAGTTCAATGCACGGACCGAGAAAGACGCGGGCATGATTATTCCCGTCCTGATTACGGTGTATCAGGACAAGAGTTTTTCCTTTATTACCAAAAGCCCGCCCGCTTCGGTGTTGCTCATCAAGGCCGCCGCGGTCGAGAAGGGTTCGGGAGTTCCGAACCGAACGAAAGTCGGTACGGTGACTCCCGCACAAGTTCGGCAGATCGCTGAATTGAAGATGAAGGATCTGAACGCCAACGACGTCGAGAACGCCATGCGGATGGTCGAGGGCACGGCGCGTTCGATGGGGATTACCGTTCAGGAATAACACACACTGCTGGGAGGCCGCGAAGGCCGCCGGGACCAGCGTGGAGGAAAACTTGTGAGTGGTTCGAAGCGCATTCGCGCCAACAGGAAACTGACGGATCGGCGGCAGGAGCTCACGCTTGCCGAGGGAGTGGAGCTCCTCAAGAAGACCGCGCCCGCCAAGTTCAATGAGACGGTGGAAATTTCGATTCGCCTCGGTGTGGATCCCAAGAAGGCCGATCAAATCGTACGCGGCACCGTGACTCTCCCCCACGGGACGGGCAAGACGGTCCGCGTTTGTGCCATCACGAAGAGCAAGCACAGCGAGGCGGAGGAAGCCGGTGCCGACGTGGTCGGTTTCGAGGACGTGCTCGAGAAGATCAAGGGCGGCTGGACCGACACCGACGTGGTCGTCGCCACGCCCGACGCCATGGCCGAACTTGGGAAGCTCGGCAAGATTCTCGGTCCGCGCGGACTCATGCCCAATCCCAAGTCGGGCACGGTGACTCAGAACATCGGCCAGGCCATTAAAGAGGTCAAGGCGGGCAAGACCGAATTCCGCGTGGACAAGTACGGGATTCTGCATCTCGGCGTGGGCAAGCTCTCGTTCTCGACCCGACAGCTGGAGGAGAATTTGGCGGAGTTTTTCCGCAACGTGATGCGTCATAAGCCGGCCACCGCCAAAGGGCAATACGTCAAGAGTGTCTTTCTGACCTCGACCATGGGACCGGGAATCCGGCTCGCGCGTTCGGTCGTCGAGTCGGCGAAATAATCGTCTTCGAGAACGGCGCTTCCGATTCACAATGCGCGGAAGCGCGAAAGAGATAGGATCAATGGAAACGGATACGATCAAGAGGCTGCCGAAACCCAAGAAGGCTGAGGCGGTACGCAGCCTGACCGAAAAAGTGGTGCGGGCGCGGGGGATTTTCTTCACGGACTTCCGCGGCCTGACCGTGGCGGAAATGACCGAGCTGCGTCGTCAGTGTCATCAGAACGACGTAGAGTATTTGGTCTGCAAGAACACGTTCTCGCGCATGGTCCTTCGGGACAACGGCTATGCCGAGGCCCTGCCGTACCTCGACGGCCCGACCGGGTTGGCCTTCGGCTACGCGGATCCGGCCGCTCCGGCGAAAATTCTTTGGGACTATTCCTCCAAGAACGAGAAGCTCGTCATCAAGGGCGGCGTGTTTGAAGGCAAGGCCATTACGCCCCAAGACGTGAAGTCCATCAAGGACCTTCCCAGTCGCGACGTGGCCATGGCAATGCTGATTGGCGCCATCTTCGGACCCGTGCAGGGATTCCACGGAGTGCTGTCCGGTGTGTTGCGCGACTTCGTTTCGGTGATGGATCAAATCATCGAGAAGAAGAAGGCCGCCGCCTGATGCAGGATTGAGTGCGGACAAAAAACACAAATTACCATAGACGGAGAAACCCGTGAACCAGATTATCGAAGCCATCGAGAAGATGACGGTCATGGAACTCGTGGAGCTGAAGAAGGCTCTCGAGGAGAAATTCGGCGTGACCGCCG
>JAHJDG010000167.1 GCA_018812265.1 bacterium
GCCAGCTATAGCTGGGCCGTTATCGGGGGCGGATATGGCAATACAGCCAACGGCAATTTTTCGACGGTAAACGGAGGCAGCAGCAATTTGGGCAGCAGTACGTGGGCCACGGTAGGTGGAGGGGGCAGCAACGCGGCCAGTGGAGTGGCCTCCACCGTAGGCGGCGGCTACGTCAATTTTGCACGAGGAGACTACACGGTAGTATCGGGCGGTGGTGGTGGATCCAGCGCCGATTCCAATTCGGCTACGGGCAGCAATTCGACAATCGGAGGTGGACGAGCAAACGTCGCCAGCGGCACCTACGCAACGGTAGCCGGTGGTTCCGCCAACCGGGCGAGTGGTGGCTACTCGGCAACGGTGAGTGGCGGCGCATCCAATATTGCCAGCGGTCAAGACGCCACCGTCTGCGGCGGCTACACCAATACCGCCAGCGGCAACGTGTCCACCGTATGTGGAGGTACGTTCAACGTTGCGGCCGGAGCGTATTCCTTTGCGGCGGGGCGACGGGCGAAAGCGAATTACGACGGCTGTTTCCGGTGGGCGGACTCGTATAACGCGGATTTCTCGATACCCGACACGGCGAACTCGTTTTCGGTTCGGGCTACCGGCGGCGTACACTTGTTCACCAATGCAACACTGACATCGGGGGCGCATTTGTACGCGGGGTCCTCGACGTGGAACGCGGTTTCCGACAGCACGCTGAAGCGGCGCTACGGAAAGGTGGATACGAAAGAAGTACTCGACAAAGTGGCTACGTTGCCGATTGAGCGATGGAGCTACAAAGCGCAAGACGAGAGCGTTCATCACATTGGTCCAATGGCGCAGGATTTCTGGAGATTGTTTCGCGTGGGTGATGACAGCTTGAGCATCTTGACGATTGACCCCGACGGCATCGCGCTGGCGGCGATTCAGGAGTTGGCCAAGCGAAACGAGAAATTGGAGGAGCAGGTCGCACGGCTCACGGAGCAGGTGCAGACGCTGATGGCAGCGGAACAACATACTTCACATAAGGAGAAGTGAAATGAAAAGTCAGCTTTTGCTGATTCTGCTGATGCTGCCCGCATTAGCGTGGGCGCAACCTCAGCAGAGCGAGAACTTCCAGATCACCAAGTCGGTGATTGACGCGGGCGGAGCCGCGAGCGCTTCGGAGAACTTCCAGCTTGTCAGCGCGTTCGGGCAGCCGTCGCCACTGGGCGCGCAAACCAGCGAATCGTTCAACCTGTGGGCGGGATTTCTCACGCCGACGGTGGCGATTTCGCCCTTAAGCCCGATTCAGGCGCTGGTGATTCAGGCCGCGCAGCCGAACGTGCTTTTGGCTTGGGAACGGATTGCGAGTGCGAACTCGTACAAGATCTACCGGGATACGACGGCGATCTTCACGCCCGGGCCGGGGAACTATCTTGACGCGGTAGGCGATACTGCCTACTACGATGCGACGGCTATCGGATTGCCGCCGATCCGTCACTACTACATCGTGACGGCTTCGTCGGATGCGCCACCGTCGGGAGAGCTCCGGAGGATTCCCGACTTCCGGGCCGATGCGCGGAAGGAATCACGATAGACGAAGACCGGGAAAGGAATCCTAAATGCTCGAAACAAGGGCGGCTGCGGGCCGCCCTTGTTGCATTGAGGGGGATTTTGCGCTTCAATTGACTTTTTCGATCAAGTTGTTAAATTGGACAAGGACAGACCTGCCGAGAGTTTCCGGTATGCACGAACCGATCTATCGTCAAAGTGGCCCGCTGACGCCAACGCGGGAGAACTACCTGCGGGCGCTGTACCAACTCTCGCGCTCGGGAGCGGGAGTACGCCTGACGGATCTGGCTCACGCTCAGGACGTGCGGCTGCCGACCGCGCGCCACGCCGTGGATTGTCTGCGCGATGCCGGATACGTCGTGCAGGAGAGCTACGGCCTCATCATGCTCACCGAGGCGGGCCGCGAAACGGGCCGCAGGCTGAACGATCGCTACGAGTTGACCCGCAAGTTCCTGATCGAAGTGTTGGGAGTCAGCGAGAGCGTTGCGGAACGTGAAGCATGTCTCATGGAGCACCATCTGGATCAGGATACATTAGAGCGCATTGCCGCGTTCGTCAAGCACGTTACGGGTTGCGCGGACGGAAACCCAGAGGAAATCCTCGCAGCGGATATTCAGAAACGATTTCCCGGTGTAGAGCGGAATACTCCTCGAAGCTGAAACGATCCGGGTAGGTTCTTTCGGAAAAGGAGAATAACATGCTGAAAGAGTTCAAAACCTTTGCCATGCGCGGGAACGTCGTGGACATGGCCGTCGGAATTATCATCGGCGCCTCGTTCGGTACGATCGTGAAATCGTTGGTGGACGACGTGATCATGCCGCCGATCGGACTTCTTTTGGGGCGGGTGGATTTCTCCAATCTGTTCGTTACCTTGAAGAGCGGCGCAACCGCCGGACCCTACGCTACGGTGGCGGAGGCCAAAGCGGCGGGCGCGGTGACGATGAATCTCGGCTTGTTCGTCAATACGATCATCGGTTTTCTGATCGTGGCGTTTGCCGTGTTCCTGCTCATCAAGGGAATCAATCATCTGAAGAAGAAAGAAGAAGCCGCGCCGCCGCCGAACTCGAGAGAATGTCCCCATTGCTTTTCCGTGATTCCCGTTAAGGCGACGCGCTGCGGACACTGCACGTCGGAATTGAAAGCGGCCTGAGAAATGAATCGAAAGGAGAAAAGCATGAAACGGATCGGTTATGCCGGTTTGCGAATCGTGCTGGTTCTGATATTGGCCGTTTCCGTAGCAGCGGCACAGGAGACGACGCCCGCGCAAAAGTGGAAAGTGCAGATCGAAAGCGGACTCGGTGTCACGCAGGCGGCTTATTCAGACAACTGGACCGGTGGAGAGTCGGGATCTATTCTTTGGGCGTCGGCGTTTCGCGGCAAAGCCGAGAAACAGATTTCACCGAGCTGGTACTGGGGGAACGAACTGAAGCTGGCGTTCGGACAGACGCACAATCAAGTGAAGGTGACCGACAGTCTCGGTGTCGAGACCAAGAAGTGGACATCACCCCAAAAATCCACCGACAAGATTCGCTACGACGGTATCCTGCGACTGACGCGGGGGTGGGTGGTGGATCCGTATGCGGCGGGAGTGTTCGAGTCGCAGTTTCTCGACGCATCAGGCACTCGGAAGCGCTACGTCAATCCCGTTGACTTGACCGAGACGATGGGTGTGGCGCGCGACGTCGTCAAGATTCCCGACCGGTACGTGCTGACGACGCGCTTCGGCGCGGGCTTCCGGCAGCGGTTTATCTGCAGGGACGATCCCGCCGATCCCGCCAAAACGATCAGCGAATCGTCGAACGACGGCGGACTGGAATGGGTGACGGATTTCGCGCTCGGCTCGGCCAAAAGCAAGTACAGCTTTCTTTCCAAACTCACGCTCTTTCAGGCGTTGTTCTACTCGAAGGCCGACGAGCTCAAGGGACTGCCGAACGAAGACTATTGGAAGACGGCGGACCTCAACTGGGACAACGTACTCACGGCCAACGTGACCTCGATTCTACAGGTGAGTCTGGCCTGGCAGCTTCTCTACGATAAGGAGATTGATCTGGGCGGTCGGCTGAAAGAGACGCTTACGCTGGGGGTGGCCTACAAGTTCGCGAACTTCGTGCCGGAGAAAAAATAATCACACATCATAGGACGCACCATGCTGAAGTCGAAGAGGCTTGCGCTCCTGTTCTGGCTGCTGGTGGCGGTGGGGATTGCGCTACGGGTGGCGGCGATTCACGAACGTCCGGCGGGCGTTCTGCAGGTTGCTCCCGATGAAGACGAGTATTATCTGATCGCGCAGAGCGTGGCGCGGGGCGAGGGATTCGCACTGCGGGGCGAGACGACGGCCTATCGGGACATGCTGATGCCGTGCACGGCCGGTGTGCTGATGATGCTATTCGGCGAGTCGCCGCTGCCGATGCTCTATCTCAACGTGATTCTCAGCGTGGCCACGGCCCTGCTCATTTTCGAGCTGGGCCGTCGCCGTTTCAAGGAAGAGATCAGCGTTCTACTGGGCGGTCTGTGGCTGCTCTATCCGGCGGCGATTCTATTTTGCGCGTTGTTCTTCACGGAGACGTTATTTGTGTTTCTGTGGGTATTGGCGCTGGTGGTACATGATCGGCTGGAAGAGAGGAACTACCGGTGGAGCGTGGCGCTGCTGCTGGGCGCGGTCACCGGGCTGGCGATTCTCACGCGGGCGGTGGGAATTGTGCTGCTCCTTTCGTTCGTTATTTACATAGGTTTGATTCGCTGGGAAGCGCCGCGGCGGGATCGCTGGCTGGCGATAGCGGTGATGCTGGGAGGGTGTGCGATTATCGTGCAGCCGTGGATGACGCGGAACGCCATCGCGGTCAGCGGCTTCATGCTGAATACCAACAGCGGAATCAACCTGTTTATCGGCAACAACGCCCGCGCCACCGGGTCATACTTGTTCGACGAAAAGCACGATCGCATGCTGCCGCCGATGGAGATGGGCGAGGTGGCACGGGATGTTGCGGCGCGGGAGTTGGCGTGGCAGTTCTTGAGCGAGCGAACACGGCAGGCCGTTAAACTGTGGGGCAGGAAGTTCGCCTACCTCTGGTCAACGGATATGTCGCAATGGGCGCACTACTACGGGCCGAATCTGAGCGGCAGCCTGGGAGAGAAACTGCGTTCGCTGCCGGTGGGATACTTGCTGGTGGTGGGAGTGCCGTATGCGCTCTTGGTTCTGTTCGGAGTGTCCGGGTACTACCTCGTGCGATATTTCCCGACGCGGGGGATCTTCCTTCTTCAGATATTTCTGGTTACGATGATCGTCTTCCTGAGTTTCGGCGCGCCGCGGTTTCATTTTCCGCTGATGCCGCTGCTGCTGATCGGAATCGGAGTGTTGTTCCGGCGAATCGTCTGGAGGCTCGCCCCCGAGTGGCGGAGGCTGGTTTTGCTTCTGACGCTGGGGATGTTCGCGGGAATCTGGCTGTTCGAGGTTATGACGATCGCGGGCGTTTGATAGCCGAGCGATTGTCGCTGAAAAAATACGGGACGCACATCGGTGCGTCCCGCTTTTCATTCTGCGAGTCGCGTCAGCACTTTTTCAGCGCCTGCTCGAGATCGTGGATGAGGTCCTGCTCGTCCTCGATGCCGATCGAAAGACGGATGTTGCCGTCGCCGATTCCGGCGTGGGCGCGCGCTTCGGGGGACATGGAAGCGTGGGTCATCGAAGCCGGATGCTGAATCAGCGAATCCACGCAGCCGAGACTGACGGCCAGCGAGAACACGTGCATGTTGTTCATGATTTTCTGCGCACAGGCATAGCCGCCTTTGATGTCGAAGCCGACCATCGCACCGAAGTCGCGCATCTGCTTTTTGGCGATTTCGTGATGCGGATGCGTCTCGAGTCCGGGATAGTAGACTTTCTCCACTTTCGGATGCTTATCGAGAAAACGGGCCACCGCCATCGCGTTCCGGCAGCTCTTCTCCATGCGGATGGGCAGCGTCTTCATGCCGAGGTTCAGAAGCCAGCAATCGAAGGGCGAGGGACTGGGGCCGTGATCCTTCATGATCTTGTAGAGCGCGTCCTTAATCCAGTCGTGCTTGGTGATGAGCGCGCCGCCGACGATGGTGCCGTGACCCGAAAGGTACTTGGTGGTGCTGTGCATGATGACGTCCACGCCGAAATTGAACGGCTGCTGCAGATAGGGCGTGGCAAAGGTGTTGTCCACGCACACCATGCAATCGGGATTCACGGCCTTGACGGTCTGCACGGCTTCGGCGATGTCGGTGATTTCCAAAAGCGGATTGGTGGGCGTCTCGAAGAAGAGCAGTTTGGCCTTGGGATGAGCCTTGATCGCCTTCTTGAGTGCGCCGGGTTTGCAGGTGTTGACGATCACCGGTTTCATCCCGAACTTGGGCGCAACATCTACGAAGAAGTGATCGGTGGAGCCGTACAGCACTTCGCCGCGTAGAAACACGTCGCCGGGCTTGAGGAGCGCATACGTAAGCGAGGAAGTGGCGGCCATCCCGGAGGAGAACAGCAGCGAGGAAACGCGAACGTTCTGGGGATCGGCCAGTTTGATTTCCCGGCCTTCCAGAGAGTTCAGTTTAGCTTCGGCCACGACCACCGTGGGATTGCCCATGCGGGTATAGACGAAGCCTTCGCGTTTTTGAGCGAAGATGTCGGCGCCTTCTTCGGCGTCGTCGAAGGTGAAAGTCGAGGTTTGAAAAATGGCGTTGGTGTGCGATTTGGATTTGGGCTGTCCGACCTTCTCGCCCGCGTGCAGGCAGCGGGTGGCGAAGCCGTATTTGAGGTAGAACAGGCTGACAACGTCGCGTCGTTTGGAGTCTTCCATGAGGTGTACCTGAAAATGAGAAATGAGAAATTCGAAATGAGAAAACGAGTTTCAGTCGGTTTGTGAGGAGATATACAGAGCCAGAGAAACGGCCGTGCCGATGGCTCCGCCGATGAGGATTCCGCGCAGGGCCAGACGTTTTTTCTTCTGGTCATAGCCGTCGCGGAAGCCGAGTTGGAACGGTTCGCCCTTTTCCGCGATGGTCTCGAATTCGGAAGCCGGCGGTTTGGATTTGCCGATCTGACTGAGTCCGGCCATGGCTCCCGCGCCGAGCATTCCGCCCATCATTCCGAACAGGAGTCCACCGCCGAACCACGTGTCGTAGGTGCTGTGCCGAATGGCGACCTTGGCTCCATTCTGATAGCCGTCGGTGTAGGCGCCTCCGGCGGGAACTTCTGCCGATGTTGTCGCTTCCTGTGCCCACGTGATCGAGGCGAAAGCCGGAGCGAAGAGGATTACGAGGCTGAGGACGAGGCGAAGAAGATGGTTCATAGGAAGTGGCTTCTTTGTTCGAAAAAAGTCGAGTATTACTCCCGGTGGTGACTCTGGAGAGTCACCACCGGGAGTCAAATTGCGCCCCGTGGCGGGTCTCCAGACCCACCCGGTACTCACTGTGGAAAGGGTGACTCTGGAGAGTCACCACCGGGAGTAAGAAAGGTATGCGCTCGGCGGCAGGCGTCTTTTTTCTTCGCCTGCCCCGCCCAAGACGCCTTAGCCGGGCACGCGAAAAACGGAAGACGCGTGCCTCGGTGATGAGCGATCCAACCTTTTGGGAAACGGCACTATTTCATTCAAGAATGATTTTGCTTTTCGCAGGTGCGGAATGACAATCGAGCCGCCGAAGGTGAGGGCGACGGAAATAATGTCGAAGAACTCTTCCTACGGCGCGACGGCGGTCACGGCGTAAAAGAAGCGATCCGAAGGATTCTGGATGATTCCTACGTCCTGCCATGCTGTGCCGAAAGGCGTGGCAACTACATTGCCCGGAGCTACGATGAGGCTCGGATTGGTTGACCGATAAACCACGTAGTATGTGACCGAGCCCCCCACGGGCGGCAACCACGACAGACTGATGTTGGGCGGATCGGCTTGAATCACGAGATTCCGCGGCGACGGTAGCGGACAAGGATTGACATGAAGCTCGTAGTTGCCGCACTGCAGCGAGTTGTAGGCTTCGATCGTGACGAAGTACTGTCCGGGATTGAGGGTCAAGCACGTTGTGGTGGTCTGGACTCCGCAGGTGTCGTCGCGTTCGTAGATGTCGCCCGTGCACGGCTGCGTGCCCAGCAACATGTAGGTGTCGAAAGCGGAGTTGCAGAGGGAGAACACCCATTGGCCGGTATAAGGAATTATGACCGGCACGATCTCGTCTTCGCTGGGCCTTGCCGAGCAGTTGTTGCATTGGTTGCAGGTGTTTCCGGTGGCAACGCCGGGCGCATAGAGATCGGGTTCAAGAGACGCGAAACAGGTTCCGTACGCGCACGGAGCGAAGGAGCTAACCACGAAGTCGAAAGTGCCGACCTCGCCGTCGCAGCCTGCCACCAGCACCAAGTATTGCATGCCGGGTTCAGGGCAGAAGCCGATGGTTTGCATGGTTGTGCCGCAGGGAGTGTAGCCATGACAGTAGTAGTCGTTGCAGCATCCGCAGAACAGCCACATCTGGACCTGAAACGTCACGTTGGTGAGTTCCACGACCAGCTCATTGGGTGATGGCGCGATGAAACTGAACCAGACACCGGGTCCGTCCGGCTGGGGACAGCCGCCGCCTACGAGGAAGTCGTCGGTGGAGCCGACGTTGCCGGCCGGTGTGGTCGAGGGGACGCTGACGGGTAACGCCTCCTCGCAATCATCTATGATCCAACCGCACAACGATGACGGACAGCCCATGGACGGCGGTACGATGTTGAGACGATAGGCACCGCTGTTGCTCTGATAGCCATCCACGATGATATAGTAGTCAAGACCGGACTGGACGGCGGTGGTAAGGCAGGACTGAAGACCGCAGGCGTCATCGTTGCAGGCAATCTCCACACCTCCCGAGGAAGGACAGCCCCGCCATACGTGAAGGATGCAGTCGTAGTCCGAACCGCAGAGAGAAAAGCTTACTTCGCTCGAGAAACTCGGCCGCCAGTGATAGACGACATCGGGCGCGGTGCTGGTGTTGCAGCTCGGGGTATAATCGTTGGCATAGCCGGCCGTCGTTCCCACATCGCAGAAGGGGAAGGCATAGACCTCGGTTGCGGTGGCGCAGGTCTCGCCGCCTTGATCGAGTCCACGAGTGTGCGGTTGGGGCGATGTTTGTTCTGCGTACCCGATACTGGCCAGGATGCTGACGGCCAAGACACACAGATTAATGACCCTCTTCATCGTGACTCCCTCAGGGATTGTGCTTGAATGCGGATTAGAATAAGATACGTTCGTCTTCGTGCGAAAGCAAGCATACGCGGCTACAAAGACGTTTTCCCCTCCAGTTCATCCAGCACCGCCACCGCCCGCCGGAGATGTGGAATGACAATCGAGCCGCCGACGGTGAGGGCAACGGAGAAAATATCAAAGAACTCGCTGCGAGTTACACCGAGTTCGCAGCATTTCTGGATGTGATAGCGGATGCAGTCATCGCAGCGCATGACCATCGAAGCGCAGAGGCCGAGCATCTCTTTGGTCTTCACATTCAGCGCGCCGTCTTGGTAGGCGAGCGTGTCCACGCCGAAAAACCGCTTGATGACGGCGTGATCCTCGGCGAGAATCCGCGCGTTCATCTGCTCGCGGAACTTGTTGAAATCGTTACTCGATTGGTTCATTTTTCGTTCGTCAGTTTGGCGCGCGCTCGAGCAACCACACGCCGCCGATGAGCTCTGTGTCCAACACCTCGCAGCACTGCCGCTGCATTTCATTGTAGTCGTGAAGCAGACACTCCAGCTCGGGATGTTCCTTCAATAGTTCACCGGTGCGTTGTTCCATGCATTGGAGCGCCCATTTGTTCCAGCCGGCAATCTCGGCGGGCGGGTACTCGCGCCAGTCCACAATGCGGTCACCGTGGGCGGTGAGTTGGCGGAGCGTGGTGTCTTTGTCCAGACACTCGCCGTAGAGACGCGTCGGCCCCGTGACTCCCGGCGCCAGATACATCTCCTCGATGGCAAGATGTCCCTGCGGCTTGACCGCTTTGCGAAGTTCGCCGACAGTATCATGAATCGTTCCGAAGAGTCGGCCGACCGAAAATAAAACCAGCACGTCCACGGGCGAGACGTTCTTCACGGCGTCGCGAGCATTGCCGTGCTCGAACCGGCAGAGAGACTCGACTCCCTTGTCCCGTGCGCGCTGGCGGGCGTTTTCGATGAATGGATCGAAGAGGTCCACGCCGTGTACGCTCCAACCGAATCGTTTGGCTATCTCGCAGGAGATAACTCCCTTGCCGCAGCCGAGGTCGAGCACGGTGCTGCCGGAAGGGAGTTCCGGCGACGCGAGCACGGAATAGAGATAGGTCGTCATTCCGCCGAGCTCCTCGATGTCCTGCAGGAGGTAGGGCAGGAACGGAAGTAAAGCCGGGTCGCATTCGAGGGACTGGGCGATTTCAATTTCAGCGGGGGTATGAACCATGACTCAGGATACGCAAGTTTCCTCACAAGGTCAAGATGCTCCCGACTCCGGGAAACAGAGGCATCTGGACAAGCTTGTAGGGAAAGACGGCAACTCAAACTTGACCCGCCCCGGCTCATTTCCTGACAAATAGGCCTTTCTGCAGGCGGTTTGAAAGTGTGGAACCGGTAAGTACCCTTTGCGAGTAGAACGGGTTGTGCTTGATTGTGCGAGCAGTTTTCGCAATATTAGAAGATAGCTTTTTCGACGAAAGAACTGACACGCCGGAGACCACTTGCGAGCGAAACGGATACCGACAACACGATGGATTCGATATAGACTCTTGACCGCAATCACCGGCATGGTGACCTATGCCGCGTTCGGATTCGGCGAGCGATCCTTTGAGGCATGGTGCCCCTTCGGGGGGATGGAAAGCCTGTGGGGATTGTATCAGGCCGGGGAGTTCAGTTGCGCAACCGGGCCGCTGAATCTCTCGATGATGGTGGGGATTATTGTGCTGGCGCTGATCGCCAAGAAGGCCTTCTGCGGCTGGGCGTGCCCTATCGGCTATTTGGGAGAACTGGCGGCGCGGCTGGGAGGAATCGTGTGGCGGAAGCGGCCGGTGGTGCCCTCGAAGGCCAACGAGTATTTCAAACTGCTGCGCTACGTGGCGCTGGTGGTATCGCTCTATTTCACGTACAAGATGGGCGAACTGGTGCTGCGCGGCTACGATCCGTTCTATCTGATCTTCTCGGGATTCGGGCACGGCTCGGTGGGGATGACGAGCGTAATTGTGTTGGCGGTTTTAGTGCTGGCGGCGTTTGTCGTGCCGATGTTTTTCTGCCGCTATCTGTGTCCACTGGGAGCGACTCTCGATCCGTTCAGTCGCGTGGGACTTGTGAAGATCGTGCGCAATGAGCATACCTGCACGATGTGCAACTTGTGTCAGAAAGTCTGCCCGCAGGATATCGCGCCGCAGAAGGTGCGGGTGGTACGGGCCCGCGACTGCACGAATTGCCTCGAATGCGTGGACGCGTGCCCGGTCAAGGGCGCGCTGGAATTGAAAGTGACGGTTTGAGACTCGACAACACGAAAGCAGAAAGATGCGAATTCCCAAACTGATAATACCCGTTCTGGTCGTGGTGGCATTGCTGGCGGGCTATTTCCTACGGATGGCTTTCACGATGCCGACGACCAACGTGTCGTTTGCCGCGACGGGCGGTAAAACGGCGGTGTTCGTGGTGGACGGACTGAAATGCAAGGGTACGGCGGGATTCTTCACGCGGCTGTACCAGAACCGTCCCGGCATCGCCGCGATTGAAACGTTCGCCACCGAACACAAAGCGGTGTTCACCTACGATCCGGCGATCACTTCTCCCGACAGCATTCGCGCGATCATGGAAGCGCCGATCCGCCTCCGTGACGGCAGCGAGCGGCAGGTGTTCCGCTGCGTTTCGATGAGGTGATGTCTACCATCATAGCGACTCTCCCGAGTCACCCCGCGATATAGAACGAAGGGCACGACATGAAGTCGCGCCCTTTTCGATTATCCAAGCAGCGAGCAATGGATTACCACGGGCAGACCGAGGTGACTTTGTAGAATTTGCGCGTGGCCGTGAAACCGGAGGAGTCAATGAAGTAGGTGAGGAACGACACGCCCAGGTGTTCCCACGGACCTTGAGCGAGCGGGGAGTGCCAGATGACGTAATAATCGGGCGTGGAGAACTCCGGCCAGTCGAGGAGCGGCAGATTGCCCACTTCGGTCAGAACCACCGGATAAGGCGCGGGACAACCGGGCAGAGCGGCGTCCACTTCAATCGAGAAGTTGCCCGCCTGACCGGCCGAGGTTCCTTCCACGAGAATGTAATAGTCACCGGCGGCCAAATTGAATGAAATGAGTTCGGCGCCGAGGCCGCAACCCGTGTCGGCGTCGTCCAAGAAGTCGCGGCAGCATCCTCCGAGAATCTGCACCCGCGCATCGAACGCGTCGGTGCAGACGGTCACGAAGACGTTGCTCACGGCGGGAAGTGTGAACTTGTAGAAGACGTCGGGAGCCGCCGTTCCGCATTGGTGGGTCTGGCCGAGGGTCGAGCCTTCATTGTAGTAGGGAAAGGAGGGGACGATGCGCGGCGTCTCGCAGCGGTCGTAGTCCTCCGGCTGGCCGAAGGGGCACTGGAAGACGATGCCGTAGGCGGAGTCGGGAGTGGCGGGATGTTTCAGAACGCGCACGAAATAGTCGGCGGTACGCGGCGTGCGATAGCGGATCTGCGAAAACCACATCGGGCCGGAATCATCATCCACGGCCAGCACCGAATCCCGATCGTCGAACAGCACGATCAGGGTATTGGTTTGGGAGTTCTGACAGGGGAAGGTACGGAGGATGAGCGAATCGCCGCTCAATACGTGAATACGATAGTGATCAAAGTCGGTGGCAGGCACGAGCGTCGCGCACACCACCGAGTCTCCGCACGACACGGGGTTGGCGTGCTCGAAGTCGTTGTTGGGTTCGGTTTCGCTGATCGCGGCCAGCGCGAGAACGGGCAGAAAGCAGACAAGCCAGACAAGGAGAAGGGTCTCCATCCGGCTTGACTGACGTATGATCCGATACAAGCGGTTCGTCATGAGGACGACTCGAAGTGTTTGAATTAGCGCGAAGAACTACTTTGCTATACCGAGTATCAGAATGGGGATGTCAATATTTGAAACACCCCGCTGGCGAAGATCCCATTCGAATTGTTCAAAATACGAGACACCTGAGGACATTTCCGCTGCCAACGTCTTTACAGGGACGATTTCAATACCTTCATCAATGTGGTCCAGATTGTGGAAAATGGTCATCTTGGCTGCGACATTGTACACCATAAACGAATACTTGCCGAATTGTACTTCTACACCAACACGATCTTTAATGAAGTCCATTTCGCGATAGGCGCCTCGCTTGAACTCATCTTGCGCGTATCCGCCGACGTAATGCTGTGTCGAATAGTCACACTTGACTCGCAGCGCATTCCACCCCCGTTTCTTGAACTCTGACTTGAAAACCGTGTTCATCGCTTTCGGATTGTACAGCATCCGGCCGGACATGGTTTTTTCTTTGCTGACTTTGGTTTTCAGTTTTAGTGTATCAACCGTTTCGATGATCTCGGTTACCTCCTCAATTATGCCGGGGTGTCTCTGTGATATCGTTTCCTTTCCCTTATTGAAGGAGAGCATTGCCGCCACCGTCACAGTAGGTCCTCCTGGTTGTTCTCCGCAGTGCGCCACTGTCTGGGTACTTTCGTCACCTTTTCATTTCCAGAGGGCTTGTGTACTTGTTTGCCCATAGGCCTGGTTCGAAGAGTGCCCGCCAAGAGACTATGGATGCGTTTCCGGCCAAGCTCGATGTACTTCGATTCCCGGTCAATTCCAACGGCCCGGCGATTGTTTTTTATTGCGGCGATCAGGGCGGATGCAACCCCACAGTAGGGATCAAGAACGTAGTCATCTTCGCTGGTAAGAGCCAGAACGCATCGTTCAACAAGTTCTATCGGGAATTGACAGGGGTGGACGGTTTTCTCGGGGTGATTGCATTTCACGTTTGGAATTTCCCAGACAAGCCGATCCCACTCCTGTTCCAGAAACATCCAAAAATCAGAGGGATTCTTTCCAAGAGGATTCCCGGAAGGTTGACCCTTGTTTGGCCCTTTGTAGTATGTCTTTCCGGGGTACTTGGAGGGAACGCGGATGGCGTCAAGATTGAAAAGGTACTGGTCGCTCTTGGTGAACCACAGAAGGGTTTCGTAGCGTCCGGAAAGTCGGCGAGAGGCATGAAGCCCGTGGTCGAAGTGCCAGATAATACGGTTTCGCAGGCGAAGACCTTCGTCTTTGAAGACGGAATAGAAAAAAATATCAAGCGGAAAAACTTCACCCTTGTCTACGTAGTTTCCCACCTGCCAGCAGAGACTGCCCCCGGAGGCAAGGAGACGAACCAACTCCCTTATGACAGGCCGCTGAGTGTCCAAGTATTCTTCTATTGCGCGTCGGCGTTCATATTCTTTCCCGAGGTTATACGGAGGTGATGAGATGATAAGCTGAAACACCCCCGATGGCATGGCCTGGCAGGTTTCGAGCGTATCACCATTTATCAGAGCTATACGCGAATCTTTGGTAAAGCGATTTTGGACTTGGTTAGATACTGGCATTCGACTTGGTTGTCTAAGTGTCGTGGGTTAATCACATAGCGGAGAAGGGTACTTCTAACGAGAGAGGCCAAGTGAATATAGCACACTTGGCCTGAAGAAGCAATAGTCTTGAGCGCCCTACCGTCGGTGTCGTGGCGGCGGGCAGGGGCGGGGCGGCGGAGGGGGTCGCCAATGCGGGTCATGCCGCCAGTGGGGACGATGATGCCCGCGCCAGTGCGGCGGCGGTCCCCAGTAACCGTGCCAGGGGGGCGGCGCGGAATAGTAGTAGTTGTAGCAGTCGTAGGAAGGACGCCAGCCGTTCCACCGGTCGCCCGGATCGGCCCACATCGGATAGCCGTGGCTGGTGGAGAGCTCGAAGTAGAATCCGTCTCCGTAGATTGCTCCCGCGAAGAGGAATCCGCCGTCATCGGCATAGGGATCGCCCCAGCCGTCCACGGTCGCTTGCACTCCGCTGCGGAGACGATAGCCTTTTTCGTGCCAGTAGCGCTGGGGACCGAGATGGATAGTCACTTCACGGCCATCAGCGGTCTTGAGAAGAGCTTTCTGGCCCTCGATTTTCTCGATTTTGCCCTTGACGCTGATCCGTTCGACGTCGTTACCGGGCTCGGTGGAATAGCGTTCCTTATAGCGCGGTTGCGCGACGGCCGCCAATGCGAAGGCGGCAACGATCAGAAAAAGGAGCGATAATTTGGCGCTTTTCATGGCAAACCTCACACAATGAACCGTGGTCCGTTCTGCTCGTTGGACAATCCGAGCCGACGGAGGTTTAATGTGCGTGCCGGGCGGGTCAGTCCAGCCGGTTGACGAAATCCCGGAAAGCGGGCAGAAAAACGTGGTCGCGCAGGCTGGTCAGGGAGTGCGAGGTGTCGGAAAACACGCACA
>JAHJDG010000168.1 GCA_018812265.1 bacterium
CACCGTCAGCTCGCGGCCCTCGAAAAGTCTCTCCACCAACGCGTCGTCATGCTGCTCGTGAACCGCGTGCAAAGCCGCCTCTAATTCCGCCGGTGCATACACCTTGGTCAAGCCCACTGTTGAACCGCCGCACAGCGGCTTCACGACTACCGGGAAACCGATCTGCTCGGTGATCGTTTGCTCCGCTTCGCTTGTCTTTGACAGGGAATCTTGCCGAAGCACCACACCTTAGGCGACGGGAATGCCCGCTGACTGGAACAGCGTCCGCGAGAATAACTTGTTCATGGCCACGCTGCTCGCCAGAACGCCCGATCCCGTATAGGGAACTCCCGTCCATTCGAGCAGCGCCTGCAGAGTTCCGTCTTCGCCGCGGCCGCCGTGAAGAATCGGAAAGATGACGTCCGGTTCAACGCCGTCTATCGCATCAAGCAGTCCGCGCACCGCAGTGGGATCGTAGCCGTCGTGTCTCCTCGGCAGCGGCGCTGCCAGACCGATCTCGGGCGGAGCCATCGGCTCATTCGTGTGATAGAATGCTCCCGGTTTCTCCGGATCGTACTTGATCGCCGTGTGGCCGGCCGCTTCGATCCACGTCGCCACGGCGTCGCCCGAGGCGTGCGAGACGATCCGTTCCGCCGATTCTCCGCCACAGAGAACGAGCACTCTCATAATGGGCATCCCGAAGTGTCGGTCAGCATGACATCGCGCCGCGCGCGAAATCCAATGCGCGTCCCACTTGTGACAACGTTCGCTCGCGTCCCCAAATTCCCACCAGTTTGGCGAGTTCCGGGCCGTGCGGTTGACCGGTCAGCGCGGCGCGCAAACCTCGCCACAGGTTTCGCCCCTTGATACCATGCGCTTGTCCCGCCTCGCCCGCGCGAATCTTGAATTCCTCCTCCAACCGGTCGAACTCATTCCAAACGCTCGCGTCGAGTTCGGCCAGCTTCATCAAGAAATCCGAGATCACCTTCTGCAGCGTCGCATCGTGGAGAAGCGCTTCCATCTCGTGGTCGGGATGCGGCACCGGTGCGAACACTTGCCGGACGCGCTCCACCAACTCCGCGCAGGTCTGGACGCCTCCCCGCAGCGTTGCCACCGCATAGCGCACGCGCGCTTCATCGTTAGTCTCGATCAGTTCCCGGAGGTCGGATCGAACGTTCTCGAGGATCAATTCGTCCGACTGCATCTTAAGATATTCGGAGTTCACCCAGAACAACTTGGTGACGTCGAACACCGCGCCCGCCTTGCCGACCCGTTCGAGCGAAAACTCATGAATAAGTTCGTTCAGCGTGAACAGCTCGCGGTCATCGCCGGGATGCCAGCCCAGAAGAGCAATGTAGTTCAGGAGTGCTTCGGGAAGCATTCCCCGCCGGCGGTAATCCTCAACAGCCACATCCCCCGTTCGCTTGGACATCTTGCTCCGATCCGGATTCAGGAGCAACGGCAGATGCGCAAACCGGGGCGGTTCCCACTCGAAGAACTCATAGAGCAGAATGTGCTTGGGCGTGGACGTCAGCCACTCTTCACCGCGCACGACGTGCGAAATCTCCATCAGGTGATCGTCCACCACGTTGGCCAAGTGATAGGTGGGAAATCCGTCGGACTTGACCAGCACCTGATCGTCCACCGTATCCGAGTTGATCTCGACGGTGCCGCGAATCAGATCGTTGACCGCGATCATTCGTCCATGCGGAACGGCCATCCTCCACACGTGAGGCTCACCGGACGCCACGCGCTGCAGGGCTTCGTTTCGGGCGATCTTCCGGCATCTCCGATCATACATCGGCGGAAGACCTCGGGCGGCCTGATCGGCGCGGATCGCCTCCAGAGTCTCCGTCGAGCAAAAGCACGGATACCCGTGGTGCGAATCGGTCAACCGGCGGACGTGCTCCGCATAAATCGGTAACCGTTCCGACTGTACGTACGGACCGAACGGCCCTCCCGCCGCCGGACCCTCGTCAACGTCCAGGCCGAGCCACGCGAACACTTCGTAGAGATTCTCGATGGCTCCCTCGACGCGACGCGTCTGATCGGTATCCTCAACGCGCAGGACGAACCGGCCGCCGTTTCTGCGCGCCAGCAAATAGTTGTAGAGCGCGGTGCGCAGTCCGCCGACGTGCAGGTATCCCGTAGGACTGGGTGCGTAGCGGGTTCTAATCGGCATGATCGCCTTCGGGAAAACGAATGGTCACCACTGCCAGAGCCGCGATTCCTTCGCTCCGGCCCGTGAAACCCAATCCTTCGGTCGTCGTAGCCTTCACGGAGATTTGCGAGTTTTTCACACCGAGAGCTGCCGCCAGATTCTCCTGCATCGCGGGAACGTGACTCGCAATCGGCGGACGCTCGCAGATCAAGCTGGAATCCACGTTCACGATCCGCCCGCCTCGCTCTCGCAAGAGGCCGACGGCGCGTTCGAGCAAAATTGTGGAACGAATGTTCTTGAACTGCGGATCGGAGGAAGGAAACAGCGTACCCTTATCGCCCAGATTGGCGGCCCCGAGCAGCGCGTCGAGAATCGCATGGGCCAGTACGTCTCCGTCGGAGTGCGCTTCCAAACCGAAATCTGCGGGAATCTCCACGCCGCCCAGCACCAGCTGGCGTCCCGCCACGCAGCGATGTGCATCCATCCCGATTCCGGTTCTGAGTTCCAATTCAGTCATCCGTGAACACAAAAGGGCTCATGGGAATCGGCGCCCATGAACCCTTCGGAAATGTATCAGGAATCATCCGAACACCGCGCCGGCCATGATTCGTTTCATCGTCGTTCAAGCAGCACGCGGGCACGGTCGAGGTCCTCTTGAGTTGTGATCTTGAAATTCCGCGGATCGCCCTCCACTACACGCGTCTCGCCCAAATCGAAGTGCTCGATGAGCGCGACGTCATCGGTTGCGGCAAACTGCGTTTCCTCGGCCATCCGGTGCGCTTCCACACCGATCTCGCGGCGGACCACCTGCGGCGTCTGAATCGCGAGCAGATCCTGACGATCTATCGTGGCTACAATACTGGGCGGGCGGCCGCCGATTCGCTTGAGCGTATCGGCCACCGGGATTCCGGGAACTACTGCCGCCACGTCATCCGTAAGACCGTCCAAAACGCGTTGAATCAACTCAAAACTGACCAGCGGCCGAGCGGCATCGTGGATGGCGACGGCTTCACAATCCGTTCGCAGCTCGCGCAAAGCCAAGCTCACGGACTGTTGACGGGTGGATCCTCCGGAGACGACCTGGACGTTGGTTTTTGGAAAGAACTTGCCGACGCGTTCCTGAAACGCGTTCACAGAGTCCGGCGGCGCGGCAATCACCGCTTCCACGCAGTCCGCGAACGCAACGAACGAGCGAACCGCCCACACGAACATCGGCACGCCGGCCATCTCCAGCAGCGCCTTGGGCGTGCCCGCTCCCAACCGAACGCCGCTGCCCGCCGCCGGCATGAGCAGCGCGAACCTCAAATGATCAACATCGCATCGCCATAGCTGTAGAAGCGATACTTCTCACGGATGGCGTGGCGATACGCTTTCATGATCAGTTCCTGATCGGCGAAGGCCGATACCAGCATCAGCAACGTGGATCCCGGCAGATGGAAATTCGTAATCAGGCGATCCACCACTTTGAAATGATACGGTGGATAGATGAACTTGTCCGTCCATCCCCGGGCGGTTTTAATTCCGCCGTTGAAGTTGGCGACCGTTTCCAGCGTGCGCGTGACCGATGTGCCGACGGCGATCACCCGCCGCCCGCGGGCAATGGCCTCATTGATGCGATCCACCGATTGCTGCACTACTTCATAGTATTCGGAGTCCATGCGGTGACGCGACAGATCCTCGACCTGCACCGGTCGGAACGTACCCAATCCGACGTGCAGGATAAGCGGAATAACGTCCACTCCCTTGGCCTTGACCTTCTTCACCAGATCGGGTGTGAAGTGCATTCCCGCCGTGGGGGCCGCCACCGCTCCCGAAACGCGCGCGAAAATGGTCTGGTAGCGTTCACGGTCGTCGGGCCGCACTTCTCGCCGAATATAGGGAGGCAACGGCGGCTGGCCGTGTTTCTCCACCAGATCCGCAAAGTCTCCCTTGTAGTGAAAGCGCACCACTCGGCCGCCCGACGTGGTATTGTCAATCACTTCGCAGGTGATGCAGTCCCCGATGGCGATGGTGTTTCCGGTTCGCACCTTGCGAGCCGGTTTCACCAGCACTTCCCAGAGCTCTTCGGTGAGACGGCGAAGCAGAAACACCTCGATTTCCGCTTCCGTCTTTTCCTTATAGCCGCGAAGCCGTGCGGGAAAGACCCGCGTCTCGTTCACCACCAGACAGTCGCCCGCTTCAAGATAGTCCACGACGTCCGGGAATTTCGTGTCCACGATGCGACGCGTGTCACGATCCACGATCATGAGTCGCGAGTCGTCGCGGTGCGGCAGAGGTTCCTGCGCGATCAGCCGTTCGGGCAGGGCATACTTGAAGTCCGACAATCGCGGAGTGGTTTGCACTCCGCGCGGCTGGTAGACAGCCGAAGTAATGGGCATAGGGTCCCTTCGCCTACGTTCTTTAAGGATGACCGGCCGCTGGCGACCGATCTTCGTGTGATTTCAATTGGCCAGCTTCGATTCAAACAAGTTGGATTGAACGTCACTGGGTATCGTCAATCCGAGGTGTTCGAACGCTCGGGCAGTGGCAACGCGCCCTCGCGAGGTCCGCTGTAAAAAACCTTGTCGTATCAGATAAGGCTCGCAGATCTCTTCCAGCGTGCCCTCGTCTTCTCCGATCGTCACGGCCAGAGTGCCCAGTCCGACGGGACCGCCGCGAAACTTGTCTACGAGCGCCCGCAGCAGACGTTTGTCAAGCTCATCCAAACCGTACTCGTCAATTTCCAGAATCCGCAACGCTTCATGCGCCACCGGGCCGGTGATTCGTCCGCTCGCTCGAACCTGAGCGACGTCGCGAATCCGCCGCAAGAGCCGGTTGGCGACGCGCGGCGTGCCCCGGGATCGCGTCGCAATCTCCGCCAGTCCGTTCTCGTCGCTTTCAACCGCGAGCAAGCCCGCCGACCGCCGCAGCAGAACGTGCAAATCCTCCTCGCCGTAGTAGTCGAGACGGAGCGTCACGCCGAATCGCGAACGCAGCGGCCCCGTCAACAATCCGGCTCGCGTCGTCGCTCCCACCAGAGTAAATCGCGGAAGCTGAAGCTGCAGCGTGCGCGCCGCCGGACCCTTGTCAATCAGGATGTCCAGCTTATATTCTTCCATCGCCGGATAAAGATACTCTTCTACCGCTGAGCTCAGACGATGGATTTCATCAATGAACAGAATATCGCCGTCCTGCAAGTTCGTCAGCAGTCCGGCCAAGTCCCCCGGCCTCTCCAGCACCGGTCCGGTCGTGATGCGGATATTCCTCCCCATGCTGCGCGCCATGAGATGCGCCAGCGTGGTCTTCCCCAGCCCCGGCGGGCCGTGAAACAGACAATGATCCAGCGCTTCCCCCCGCTCGCGCGCCGCCTGAATGAAGATGGAAAGCTGTTCCTTGACGCGCGGTTGACCCACGAACTCATCGAACGTTCCCGGTCGGAGAGAATTCTCTAACTCGCGATCTTCTTCGTGCCGTTCCGCTTCGATGATTCGCGGCATCAATCCATCCTGAGTGACTGCTTCACCAGTTCTTCAACTCCCTGCGCTCCGCGCTTGGCCGCTCCGGCGACCGCTTTTTCGGCTTCGTTTCGCGTGAATCCCAACGCGCACAGCGCGTCCACCGCCTCGCGGACTCCACTGCCGACGGCTCCCGGCATCGCCGCCGTCTCCGGCAACTCCTCGCCGAGTTTCTTCTTCAATTCCAAAACGATCCGCTCGGCGATCTTCGCGCCGATGCGCGGAATACTCTTCAGACGATCACTGTCCCCGTCAGCCACCGCCCGACGGATCGTTTCCGAGCGAGCGGCCGACAACACCGTCATCGCCAGTCGCGGGCCCACGCCGTTAACGGTGATCAGATGACGAAACAACCATCGCTCTTCAAGAGCCGAAAACGCGAACAGCACCAGCTCGTCGTCGCGAACCTGCAAATGAGTCCACAACCGAAATGGCTGGCCTATCGCCGGCAAATCATCATAAGTGGAGAGCGAAATAATCCCCCGCAAACCGATTCCACCCACCTGAATCACGGCATGCGATGGAGATTTGGCGGTCAGCACGCCCTCGACAAACTCAATCACCGTGCGACTCTCGCTTTCGGAGCATCATGCAACGCCCTGCACAGCGCCGCCGCCAGAGCGTCGGAGATGTCTTCTTCGCCGCCCTCGAACTCCAAGCCGAGAATCCGGCCTACCATATAGCTGACCTGTGCCTTAGCAGCCGAGCCGCGACCCGTGACCGCCAGCTTGATCTCGCGCGGGCTAAGATCGCGCACGGAAATGCCCTTCATCTCAAGCGCTAAAATCGCGGCCGCGCGCGCCTGTCCGAGTTGCAATGCACTCAAGGCGCCGCGCCCTACGAATCCGCTCTCCACCGCTCCGGTCGTCACGTGGTACTCATCAACCGTCTGCTGAAGCGTTTCGAAAATCTTCGTTAGCCGCCGCCCGATCGGTTGCTTCGAATCGGTGCGAATCCGTCCCGAGCCCGCATAAACCGGTCCGCGCGCCGTCACGCGAATCACTCCCCAGCCGGTTGTGCCCAAGCCGGGATCCACACCGAGAACTACTTCCTCGTGCGAAATCTTTCGGCAATCCGCTATGACAGAGACTCCATCACCGAATCGTCAATCTCGAAGTTGGAGTACACGTTTTGCGCGTCATCGAGCTCTTCGAGTGCGTCAATCAATCCAAGCAGCGTCTTCGCGCTGTCCGCTTCCACCTTGATCGTGTTCTTGGGAATGTAGGAAATCTCGGCTGAAGCAACCGTTTTCCCGCGCGTTTCAAGCTCCGCCTTGACCTTATAAAGCTCTTCGGGAGTCGTATAGACTTCCCAAATCGAATCGTCCCCCTTCACGTCCGTGGCGCCGGCTTCGATGGCCAGCTCCATGATCTCTTCTTCGCCGCCCTGATCCTTGTCAAGGCTGAGATAGCCCAGACGGTCGAACATCCACGCTACGGCGCCGGTTTCCGCCATCGTACCGTTGCGCTTGCTGAATACGTGCCGGACTTCACTGGCCGTGCGGTTCCGATTGTCGGTTACGCACTCCACCAGCACCGCCACTCCCCCCGGCCCATAGCCCTCATAGCGGACTTCTTCCAGAATCTGGCCTTCGAGTTCGCCCGCACCCTTCTTGATGGCTCGATCAATGTTGTCGCTCGGCATGTTCGCCGTCTTGGCTGCGTCAATTGCGCTTCGCAGACGGGCGTTCGCCTCGGGATTCGAGCCTCCCAGACGGGACGAGATGGTGAGCTCTCGAATCAGCCTCGTAAACACTTGGCCCCGCGCCGCGTCAACCTTCTCTTTCTTGCGGCGGATGGTGGCCCACTTGCTGTGACCGGACATACTCTCGATTCAGTTGATGCTACTTGACGGAACGCTCGGTGGACTCGGCTCGATGAACTCGAACCCAGTCACGGATGTATTCGATGGGAACGGAAGTGGGAGTGCCGGGCCCGAACAAGCGACCGACGCCCAACTGCTCCAGCTTCTCCATGTCTTCCTTGGGAATGATCCCGCCCCCGGTCAGGAGAACGTCATCCAATCCCTTTTCTTTCGCCAGCTTCAGAACCGCCGGGAAAATCGTCATATGAGCCCCGGACAGTATCGAGAGGGCGATCACATCCACGTCTTCCTGGATCGAGGCCTCCACAATCATTTCGGGGGTTTGGCGGAGGCCCATATAGATGACTTCCATGCCCGCATCACGGAAAGCGGCGGCCATGACCTTGGCGCCTCGGTCGTGCCCATCAAGCCCGGGCTTGGCAACCAAGATTCTGATTTTTCTATCCATACTCACGTGTCCAACAGGGATTTGCAGATGAAGGGGAGGTTGCGGCGGTGCCCCCCTTAGTAAGCTCTTAATATACAAAAAAGGAGGCCGGAAATCAATGGAAATTTCCGACCTCTGACCGGATGGTCCAAAATCGTAAGTGACCCGCTGATCCGGTAATTCATCATGGTTCCTGTCCCCCTTCTTGACACTCGCGGCCCGAGCCAGAGTTCCTGACCCCTATCAGATCGGCTCGGCCTCCTCATTGGGGGTCAGGCGTATTCTATCGCCATCCGCTTCGAGTGCCTCCTGCGCCTTGATCGTCCATTGATCTATGTTCATCGCAAAAATCTGAAAAACTGAAACGCTGAAAATCTGAAAGGAGAAAAATCAAGCAACCTGTCATTCTGGGCACCGCGCGCTCCGTGTAAGAATTCACCACACGGAAAATCCGCGCGGGAGTCCAGAATCTCGTTCATTGACCGCCGAGCCGGGTTAAGCGCTCCCGATCTTCTCCCGGTGGTGACTCTCCAGAGTCACCCCTTTTCACCGCGCGCAACCCGGCCGGAACGTACCTATTCAACACGGCGGTGTCGGCTGCTCGCAGCCGACCCTCCCGCGACCCCCGTGGCGGGTCTCCAGACCCGCCCGGAATCCATGCCGTCACAACGGTTTGGATTCTTGTAGCGGAAAATGTTTTTTGACCAAACGAACTGGGTTACTACTTAATTATGTGTTGTTTGTGGCACATCAAAGGAATTTCCGGTAAGTCATTTTGGATACCCATACGCACATCTGTGAAGCAAACCAAGGCCAAGCAATGTCATAGAGATTTTCTTTGTGGAACACCCGACGCCGTGACGTGCTTCATTATTGAGACACCCTTTGGGATCGTAGAACACTGATCAAGACTAAGATCGTTATGTGCTAATTCTGCAAGCATATTGATCTTTGGAAATTCTTCCCTGAAACGTTGTACGAACCTGGTTAGACTCTGGTCAGAATCATTGAGGCTTTTCAATCTCGTGATGTATCGCACAAAATGATCTTGAACAGCTGAGATAAGCAGTTTGGGATTGATGAGGATTACTCTGCGAGATTGATCATTCGAAATGGGAGAATCAGTGTCATCTGTCAGCAAGACTTTCTCCCGAGTCATACCAGAGTGATACAAGCCGTTCCGGCTATTTTGTAGATTCCTCACAATATCCTCATAGTTTTCCATTTCCCTTAGTTGCGGAAAGACAGACAGAATGCCGCGCTCAAAGAATTCTGCAAGTCGAAAGTTGGAGTTTTCTCCTCTCTCATATTGGGCGATCATCTCGAAGTAGCTCATTATGATATGCAAGGAAGCGAATGCACCTTCCTCAAGATCGCAACACTTGGCTGCAATATCAATTTGCCATCCAAGAGTTCGATCCTCGAATATCAAGATCATATGCCCTGCTTCGAGGATTTCCGGGAAGTCTGATCGCTGGTATTTTGGCGAGATCCACATCGCGTTATCTCCTTGTTCTACTCAGGTAGAGCTCGATCCAACGTTGAGGATGACAGACGAGGATCGCACGGCCGTGCGCGGCTACGAAAGAAAAAACTCGTGGCGGTCTCCGACCGTCTTTGTACTTCCGGGCACGCGAGGACGCGTGCCTCAGCGAACGAAGAGCCTCGACCTCTATGCATACATTCATTTGCCTTTCTCATTGTACTTCGGTTCTTGCTCCTTTATGACCAAAGACTCGTGTCGCTTGGCTGCTTCAATGGAATCAAACTGACGCACTTGCACCTTCACTCCTGCGACATGGTCCTTACCCTCTGCCAGATGCTCTTGCAGACGTTCCTGAACACGGCCCCGCTTGGCAGAACCGACGTAGTTTGTTTTGCCATCTTTTGTCTCGATCGTGTACACCACAGGCTTGTCGTTCGGAAGATTCGCAATGCCTGTCTTGTTGAACGGAACTGTTTTCTTTGCCATTCTTGTTTTCTCCTTGAGTCATGTTTTAAGGACGGGATCAATGATCCCGCGCCGCAGGGAAGGTTCATTTCCTACTCCGTCGCGGCTCCGAGGAAACGTATGATATGGGCTGGATAAGAGAACGCGGATTGAGGAAGCACACTTCATCGTTACGCGCCGTGCGTGCCCCCAGTTGAAGCACTTCCTCCCTTGTGCGATAATCGCCAGGGAAAAAGGAGTACACAGGCAGGGCAGGCATGTATACCTCCCATCTCACAGACCTTTCGTAGTCACATGCAGCGAAACTCGTGATATCAATCAAGCGGTGGTCCGGTGGTTCTGAGTCAACGGTCATCACATATCCAAAAGGAGGATAAGTGATCTCTGAAAACCACGCGCCGTCAAGAGTGCTGATACGCAAGCGAGGAGCAGAAAGCGCATGGAAGCGGAAGTGATTCGATGTGTTATAGAATGCATAGAATCTGTACCGCGGAGACAGGTGGCGTTCATCGCGGCAGAGCACGAACTTGCGGAGTTCGGGGTGATTATCCAAGAAGACGGGACCATTCACAGAAGCGAACATCGTTACTATCTGCTTCAGAATAGACAGAGGGTAGAGATACTGCAAGTAGACCGAAGATGGCTTCCCCTTGGCCCTAATGAGAATGTCCATCCCTTGGTAGCACCAATCAACAAAGCGACTACCGTACCAATGGCCTGTCTTGTTGTTACATCTACCACACAACGTGTATCCGGATATTCCGCCCTGTTGTACGGGTCCTCTTGGGACTACACCGGGGCTGAGCTCCAAGACATCCTCAAGCTGCACTTTTATCGTTCGACGATTATTGAAGGCTTTCTGAGGGGGCACGTGCTCGTTCGTCAGGTCAGCGTATTCTCCACAGAGATGACATTTTCCTTTGTGCTTGCTCTTCATTATATGACTGCTCACATGTTAGAAAGCATTGGCGGTGGCCTTTGGTGGTCGGCTGCAAGCAGCCGACCACCGCGTAAAAGCGCACTGCCGTGCGGCACTACCTCCAACACACAGCCGTGTGAAACTACGGGCGCACGCAGTGCAGCACTACCCCTTGCCGAAGCGGAGGAAAACCAAAGAACTAACCAACACGCTCCGGCGTGTTGGGAGACGGCTCGGCAAGCGAACCCAACCCTCATAATTGCAATAAAACCAACACCGCTTGACTTTTACCAAATAATGTATTATATTGTACGCATAGCATCATGTGAAATGATGCTAATAATAAACATCACCCGCCCCAATCTCCCCCCGTTCACGGGGGGATCGAGGGGGGGGCGAAGACAGCAGCGATGAGTCCTCCTCTTCATCCCTCATCCCTCATCCTTCCTCGTGATGACGATGCCGCCCTGCCCACTCCCCCGCTACGCACCGGTTGAAGAGTGGTCCCCAGTCGAAACGCGGCAGAGAATTCCGCGCCCTTCCACACCCCTCATTACGCACTGATATAAAGAGTGGCGATCTTTGACATACCTTCACGGCAACCGCGCGGTCACGCCGTGAAAAGAAGGCGGCAATTCGATACGCCGGGCGGGTCACAGACCCGCCACGGCGATCAGAGATTATTTCTTGTTCTTGTCGTCCACGACTTCGAAGTCGGCGTCCTCGACTTTGCCGGACTTTTCGTCGTCGTCGCGCGATTGCGGCTGCGGTTCGGGCTCAGGTTGAGGAGTAGCCTGCTGCTGATAGAGCGTGGGCGCGATCTGCTGCCAGATTTGATTGAGCGCGTCGCTTGAAGACTTAATCTCGTTCATGTCGCTGCCCTTGAGCGCGGCCTTGACGCGATCCACCGCCGCCTGCAACTTGGCCTTGTTGTCGCCGGTTAGCTTTTCGCCGAGCTCCTTGATCTGCCGCTCGGTCTGGAAAGCGAGCGCATCGGCGGCGTTGCGCGAGTCCACTTCCTCGCGCCGCTTTTTATCCTCGCTCTCGTGAGATTTCGCGTCGGTTTTCATGCGCGCGACCTCTTCCTTCGAGAGGCCCGAGCTGTGCGTGATCTTGATGGACTGTTCGCGATTCGTGGCTTTGTCCTTGGCGTGAACCGATAGAATGCCGTTGGCGTCAATGTCGAACGTCACTTCGATCTGCGGAATGCCGCGCGGCGCGGGCGGAATGCCGTCGAGCGTGAAGCGGCCGATTGTCTTGTTGTCAACCGCTATCGGACGCTCGCCCTGCAAGACGTGAATCTCCACCGACGGCTGGCTGTCGGAGGCGGTCGAGAAAGTCTCGGTGCGCTTGGTGGGAATGGTGGTGTTGGCGTCAATCAGTTTGGTCATCACGCCGCCGAGAGTTTCGATGCCGAGCGAAAGCGGCGTCACGTCGAGCAGCAGCACGTCCTTGACGTCGCCGCCGAGAATGCCGCCCTGAATGGCCGCACCGACCGCCACCACCTCGTCGGGATTCACGCCGCGATGGGGATCCTTGCCGAAAAATTCCTTGACCAGCTCGATCACGCGCGGCATACGCGTCGAACCGCCGACCAGAATCACTTCGTCAATGTCGGACGCCTTGAGACCGGCCTCGCGCAACGCAATGCGGCACGGTTCGACGGTGCGCTGCGCGAGGTCTTCGGTGAGTTCCTGAAACTTGGCGCGGGTGAGCGTCATATCGAGATGCTTCGGTCCTTCGGCGGTGGCAGTGATGAAGGGAAGATTCACCTGCGTTTGCGATGAACCGGAAAGCTCGATCTTGGCTTTTTCGGAGGCTTCACGCAACCGCTGCAAGGCCATTGGATCCTTACGCAGGTCAATGCCTTCGTTCTTCTTGAACTCGTCGGCCAGATAGTCAATCAGGCGGGTGTCCCAGTCGTCGCCGCCGAGGTGCGTGTCGCCGTTGGTGGACTTGACCTCGAAGACGCCTTCACCGAGTTCGAGAATCGAAATATCGAACGTGCCGCCACCGAGGTCGTAGACGGCGATCTTCTCGTTTTTCTTCTTGTCGAGACCGTAGGCCAGCGATGCGGCGGTCGGCTCGTTGACGATGCGCAGGACTTCGAGACCTGCGATATCACCGGCGTCCTTGGTGGCCTGCCGCTGGGCATCGTTGAAGTAGGCGGGAACGGTAATGACAGCCTTGGTCACTTTTTCGCCGAGATAGTCCTCCGCCGCTTGCCGCATTTTCTGGAGGATCATGGCGGAGATTTCGGGCGGGCTGTATTCCTTATCGTCAATCTTGACTTTGGCCAGTCCGCCGCTGCTCACGACATCATAGGGAACGCGGCGCATCTCTTCGCTGACTTCGTCGTGGCGACGGCCCATGAAGCGCTTTATCGAATAGACGGTCTTTTTGGGATTAGTGACGGCCTGCCGCTTGGCAGCCGGACCGACGAGCCGCTCGCCGCTCTTGGAAAAGGCGACCACCGACGGTGTGGTGCGCGCGCCTTCGGCATTGGGGATGACGACCGGTTCGCCACCTTCCACGACGGCCACGCAGGAATTGGTGGTTCCGAGGTCAATTCCGATGATCTTGGACATGGTTGATCTCCGTGTATGTTGAATTTCTGTTTGGTTTTCGCACGTAACACTCGCAGGATACATGTGCAATGAGTGAACCATTTCGCATAAGTATTTGTATCGTATAAACTAAAATGGCGAGTCTGACCCGACTCGCCATAGTCTATCTGCCATAATGGCAGAGTTAGGGATTGATTCGCCGCCAAAGCTGCCAAGCTGACCGACTGGCCTCGGGAGAGGCCATGATGTCAGCCACTCTCAGTACGGTTTCGACCTCCTCAGGAGAGGCACCAAGATTCAGAGCGCCACGAAGATGACTGAACAGTTGTCGCGGGAAATTCTGAACGGCCAAGACCGCGACTTCGAGCAGCTCACGCCAGTGAGGCGGCAGGCCGGGCCGAGAAAGTACCAGGCCGTATCCCACGAGGACGGGCCAGACGGCCAGCTCAGGAGACAATTCTCCGAGGTTTGAGCGCAGCCGCACAACGCTCTCGCCATAGACCTGACTCTGAAGCTCGAAGCCCCGTTCCAGCCATTGTTTGGCATCCATGACTTCAAGTTCTTTGTCAAGTCCGGGAAGGCCTTCGCCGTAGACTTCCCGAATCTGAAACGCGGCCTCGATGGAGGTTTGAAAGCCCGCGATCAGGAACAACTGAAGCGCGGCTTCGCGGAGCGACTCGAAGGAATAGCATCGGTCGCGATAGCGTTCCAAAATGAGCTGCGCCTCCGGATTCTGCGGCGAAAGCCACAGCACCGAAAGCGCGGACAGAAGAATAAGGTGTTCCTGCTCGGGCCGCTCTGCGGCCAAGCCGAACACATCATTGGCAATCTTCAAGGATGAGTGGGCAAAGAAGTGAGATGGGCGGGGATCAGCTTCCGATCCGCTTTTTGTCAATGAAGAGAGGCTGCCAACCCTTCTCGGTCTTAACCACCATTCCGGAGTCAATCTTTCCGCCGGGGGGAGAAGCCGCCACTCTTTCGACGTCCGGGTGTTTGATCTCGTCAATTATTTGTACCGGTCGCGGAACGGCTCCTCCGGGTTGAGGGGGCCGAAGCCCGGGCGAGGTTCCGCTGCGCCCCGCTTTATGAGCGGCCCGTTCGCGGGCACCGACGGGATCAATGCCGTGGGTCTGACGGAGTTTGTCCATTTTTGCGCTGATCGCCTTGCGGGTCACTCCGAAGCGGTCGGCCAGCTCAGCCATGGGAACCTTGCCGTAGTTATCCAGCAAGTATTTCTCTTCGGCGGGAGTCCATTTTTTTGCCATGTGAACTATTCGCTCCTATCGCTATGTCACCATTTGCCAAATTTTTGTTCAGCTTCCGGCCGGGTTGCACGCGGCAGAATGTTCGCTCTCGGACAGGATCATGAGCGCTTAACCCGGCTCGGCGCGAGAGTGTATTCGCCTGAACTTCTCATCCAAGAATCTACCGCACGAGTGCAAGCTTGTGGATACGAACGCCGTCCGCGCTGCTTAGCCGGTAGAAATAGACACCACTTCCCGCCATACTTCCCCCGCTTGTCCGGCCATCCCAAGTTGCGCGGAAATGACCGGCGGATAGTGGTTCATCCACGAGGGTTGCGACCCGTTTGCCGAGAATATCGAAGATCTCCAGTCGCACCGTGCCGGGCTGGGGCACCGCAAACTCAATTACGGTTACGGAATTGAAGGGATTGGGGAAGTTTTGGGCCAGACTCAGTTCGCGCGGCAGCCCGGCATTGGGCAGCGGGTCGGTGCTGACGGGTTCGACGGGAACGTGAGCCTGAAATGCCAGAACATTGTCACCGGTCACGGTTATCACCACGGTATCGGCGCCCGTGGCATCCACCGGGATCGAAATGGACGATCCGCCGTGCCGGATCCAACCTGAGGTGAAACTCCCGTCACCGATCCAAACGGTCACGTTGACGCTGTCGGCCGGAAGCAGAGCCATATTGCCGACACCGACGATGACGTCGGTGAGTTCGGACGGCACCGTTTGAGGTACGGTGACGACCGGACGCACCGGAGTCTGAGTGTACACCTGAAGCGATGGATCGCCCTGCACCAAGTATTGACGGAACATGGTTTCGGTAACTTCGAGCACCGAGGATTCGCCGAGGAATTGAGCCATCGTCGCCCAGACCATCGCTTTGCCGGCGGCTAAACCGGGGGCGAGCTGTCCCACGTCATAGTCGAGCCAGGCCCGATAGAGAAGGGAATCGAGGCAGTCATTGTAAATTGTGTGCGTGTTCCAGCACGGGCCGATGAATCCGACCGCTCCGCGAGGCTGAAAAACCGTCCCCATAATCATCCACCGCTCGCCGAATCCATCGTCGTCACCGCCGTTGAAAATCCCCACTCCGCAGCCGATACCCGTGACAATGGGAAGCCGCCAGGCATTGCTCAAAGCACTTATGTCCGGAAGGTAGAAGTTGATGCCCGACCAGCCGATGTCCCAGCCGGTGCCGCGGTAATTGACGAAGGTCTGACCGACGTCCACGCGATTTCTCATCCGGTCCGCGCCGTTTTGGATGAAGACCGTGTCTACGTCAGTGAATCCGTTCCGCAAGAGCTCATCACGGACGTGTCGTTTGGTTGCGCGCTGCGAGGCTTCTTGCCGATCCGCCGCCACAACCGCCCGACGGAAGCGAAGAGAATCCGCGTAGAAGGGATCCTTTTCGTGATGAACGGACCGGACCGCGATGTTTCTCACCTCGGTCGGAGTATTTACCACCCAGCGTCCGAGGAACACATCCGGGAAGACGTCATAACCCTCGATGGCGGCGTAGTGGTATTCGTTCGTATAGGGACCGGGAAGCGAGTAGCTGCTGAAGCGTGTAGGTGGATCCGCCGTATACAGATAACTTGGGGAAAGACGCGTTTCGTCACCGACGAGAATCACGAAATCAAGGGGCGGATCGGCAGCGCTTCTTTCTTGAGTAATTCGATTGCGAATCTGCAGCGGGGTTGGATTCACGCCAATCGAACTTGTGGGAACTACGCTGACCTTGACCCCCCGTTGCTCCTTCCACTTCACGAATTCCCGAATGTTCGGGATGTAGTCTCCAGTAAGGGTATCGTCGGGAACGATCATGAGAATGTGAGACGGAGCCGTGTTGTAGTAGCCGGAAATACTCTCCCAGTTCGTGACCACCGCCCGATAGACCTGCTGCCAAGGGCGGGAGAACCGGGTAGGCGGATTCAGGACCGGATTGTCGCCGATGGTTCCATCAATATCAATGCGAATGACGGTCTCCGTGAAAACCGAGCAGATTGTTGCATTGTTCACGTAGTGAAAAGGACGGATCGTGAGAGGCACTAAGCGAATCCCACCGAAAATCACGACATCCTCTAACATCACGTTTGGTATTGAGGATACGTTATCGGGTAGATAGCGGGCTTGCGCGGCCAGCCCGATCCGGTTCCACTGTTCGATCACAACCGAGGGATTGCCCGTGGGAGGCAAGGCCAGGAAGATCGTGAAACGCGGCATAAGCGACCCGGTGGGATTCATCTCCCCCCACAAACCGGGGAGAACACCAGAGAAATCCACGACTTCCTGACCGGTCAGGTTCTCCATGCTGAATCCAACTCGAATGTGGGCAGGAGTCGTTTCCAGGATCGAAACGGAAGGTGAGTACAAGCCTCCCTCGTATATTCCATAGGGTGGATCCGAGGGAATGGCCGAAGCGGGCCGGGGTGCGATGCCAACGGTCAGCAGCGCGGCGATGACGATCAGTGTATGAGTGCGTCGCACGGTGTTCTCCCTGAAGGGGGGTCGTTCTGCTCCCTGTATCTCAACAACGACTAAGTATAAACCCGTGTTCCCAAATAGCGGCCCGCCGAAGAGATAGGACAGGCGGCGGGGATGGGTATAGTTAGTGTAGTCTCTTGGGTTTCATCCCCATTAAATACATGGGTCAGTGTTGACAATCGGTACGTCTGTTCGTATCTTCATCTATCGGCGATTGGAACAGCCGTTTTTTAAGCCCACACTATCCGGAGCATTCAGGGTGCCGGAATCGTCCTCCCGTGAGCCTCCTCGATGGCGACTAATCCGAATATAGAGCTTTCGGACGGGCAAATCAAGGACATGCCGCCGATATAACCAGAAGCACCGCCCGGATGCTAAAGGTGGATCGGTATTTGCCGAATTTGCAGGAGTCACAACTGAAAACAATTGGATAAACAAGACCAACAAGCCTCTTTCTGGTTGATCTTGAAAAGAAATAAGAGTTTGCCGGATGACTCCTGAGGTGATCCGACAGCCTACGAATTGCCTACAAACCTGCGAAGGGACAAGCCATGCGTGTTAGATTGGAGAGTTTTTGCCTTGCGGCGGTATTGGTAGCCGCCGTGCTCCTTGTCGGCCCCGCCCTGCCGGCGCTGGCCCAGACGAGTAGCCTCGAAGCGCAGCTCCAGAGCGTATACGATGAAATCGAGGCTCTGAAAGCCAGCGGGAAGGAGATTCCCGCAGGACTGTATGAACGGTACTTCGAGATTGAATCGCAGCTCTACCCGGAGGAAGTGGATTGGTCAAGGGACGGGAGCCTCGATCAGGAGCCGGGTGAAGCGGATTCCTGTCCGGGTATCCAATTGCCATTTCCAGCCGTGGGAGATTCGGTGATCGTGGCCGGCGAGACCTACCTGATGAACGACCGCTGCACGAACTGTCGCGGGGACGGAGCTCGAGACGTCGTCTACTCCATCAACGTTCCGGCCTGGACTCGTCTGATCATCAAGACCTGCCTGCATCCGGGAGGATTCGACACCTATCTGTGCGTGTACAAGAACTCCTGCTGCAATCGGGACAGTTTGGTGATTGCGAACGACAATTCCAGCATCTGCCGTCCATATTCTTTCAAGAGCTACATCAACCACTGTTTCGTGGACAGCGGAAGATACTACATCGTGGTTGACGGATACAATGTCGCTGCGAATGGACATTATCGCTTGGCCATCGTTCGCCTTGCAGATGTGACTTGCGGACCGACACCCGAGTTCGACTGCCCCGAGTTCTTTGCCGATCACGAGGAACCGGCGGAAGGCAGCGAGTCGGTGTGCGGTCAGAGCAACGTGGTCGAGGATCCGTGTCCGGCCAACTATTGCGGTATTATCGAGCCGGCCGGCGACGTGGACGTGTATTCATTCACGTTGAACGAGTGCAAGGTTGTAACCCTGCGCGTGTTTGCGAACGACACCTACGGCCACAGCGGCTATTTCAAGGGTTTGGACTCCAAATTGCGGCTGTTCTCAGGTCCGGCCTGTGATCATCCCCTTTTCGAGAATGACGACGTAGGCGGTCAGATTGAAGGACAGCCGTGGGAGGACGACAGCCAGATCATCACGACGTGTCTGCGGCCGGGAACATATTATGCGGAGGTGACCAGCGCTGCCGCTGACACTGGCGACTATGAGTTCACGATTTCCTGTGTGGATTGTCCTCCGATCCAACCTTATGAGCCAATTGATGTGGTCTGCGAAGGATTCCGCTGTTGCGCGAGCTGGCCGTCGTCCCCCGATCCGCTGTACTACGTATGGCGGTACGCTGGGCTGCAATGGATCTTGGTTGGGACAACCTACGAGACGGAATTCTGCGAAACCCTCGAGCCTGGCCGTCCGCCGCCACAGTATCAGGTGTTCACCAGTCCCTGCGGCTACCCGCAGATACCCAGCCGATAGTCTGTCCTTCTGTCACTGACTATAGTAGAAGAGCCGGTCCCCGGGGGCCGGCTCTTCGGTTGGTCGGTGGATGATTCTCCACTTCAACCTGTTCCCGTTTCGATGCGCCGCAAGACGATTACTTTGCGGCTGTAGGGCGGAAAATTGAATAGCCGCACGAGTCTTCGCGCTATCGCCGGTCGCCGTTCGTGGAGACGCTTGAAATATCTTGACACCCGTCGCACGTTTCCGAAGATCGCCACAACGGGCCGGAGGAACACGTTCTCCTGGCCCTCGCTTCGAATGGACCACTGCGAGGATGGGGAGGGCAGATAGAGTCTCGGATCGGGATAGGGATTCTGCAAGTGTTCCATCAGCCACCACGGCCGCGACTTGCCGAATACGCGCAGGAGCGCGAAAAAAAACCGCATCAGATGATCCGTGCAACGCGTCAGGCGGCCGTAGGGATGGGTGATGATGATCTGTCGGCGGGCGACGCGGCACATCTCGGCCACCACGCGCGGCCGGATGTCGGGAGACAGATGCTCGAGCACTTCGATGCACAAGACGTGGTCGAAGCTCTCCGCGGCAAACGGCAACGCGGTCGCTGACGCGCGGATCGCCTGCTGAGTGGGAATGGGAGGTTCGGGATACCACGGATCCACGCCGACGAAGCGATAGGGCAAACACGCTCCCAGACCTTCCGGTCCGGCGCCGACGTCGAGAATGGTGCCGTCGGGTGCGGGTCCCAGCAGGCGGGCGACCGCGCCGTAGCGCATGAGCCGGTCAATCATCGAGTCTTCCGCGAATTCGGCATGAAAATCCGTTCCTACGTGATCGGCGGCAACGCCGATACGTCGAGATGCTTCTTTCCCATTCGGTAGGATCCGAACGCCAGAACGGCATAGGTGGTGACGAGCACGATCGCCGCCGAAGTCAGGCCGAAGGTGGGAAGGAGAATAACGTTTAGGACCACGTTTACGATCAGCGAGATTCCGAGAACGGGCACGGGCACCCACGTCTTTCCGATTCCCGCCAGCGCATTGGTCAGGACGCTATAGACCGGCTCACAGAAGGTCGCAAGGATGAGGATGCGGAAGAACGGAATCGCCGGAATGTATTTCACGCCTAGCAGCAGCGGGAAGAACCACGGGCTGATCAGCCACATAACGATATTCACCGGCAGCAAAACGACCATCATGAAGAGCAGAATCTTGCGAAGGCGGCTGCGCAAAACGGCCATCTGGCCGCCGGCTCCCAACCGAGATGCGCTGGGCAGGACGAGAAAATTCACGGCCTGCGAAAGCAGTCCGTACATCCGAAGGAGCGTGCGGGCGGCGATGTAGGGAGCAATTGCTTCCGCGCTGAAAAACGCACCGACCAAGAGAACGTCGCCCTGCTGAAGGAAGAGTTCACCCAGAGCCAGCAGTCCCACCCACCGTCCCAATTGAAACGTGCCTTTCCAATTGCCGCGCAGACCGACGGAGAGCAGTCCGGGTTCATAGGCGAAGGCGATCAGTGTGGAAAGAATTGCGGCACACAGATTGGCCGTCAACGCCGCTTCCGCAGAAGTCAGCCGTCCGACGGCAAACAGCACGGCAAAGCCGGCCAGACTGCCCAGAAAATAGCCCGCTTCCACCCAGAAGGCCGACCAGGCGCGCTGACCGGACTGCAAAAGCCCGATGGCCACGTCCCGCGGCACGAGAGTGATCTGCATGATTGCCGCGATCAAGGCGAGTTGCCTCCCCACGCCGAGCAGCGGCAGAATCACCTGCCCAAGGGCGGCTCCGAGGAGCGCCGTGGCCAGACTGAGCCAGAGCGCGGGTCCTTGAAAATCGCGGTGACCGCCCCGCGCGCCATGAATGACCAGGGGAACAATCCACAGTCCGCGCGACATGGCCGCGATGAGATTGACATAGGCGATGGCCATGCCGTAGCGACCGAAATCGCCGAGCGGCAGCACGCGAACGACGAGCAGAATGAGCGCCGCGCCATAGACGGCCGGCAGCGCTCTCAGAAAGAGCGATCCGCTCGCCCGATGAACCAGCGAACGATTCACTAAACGTTCACTTGAAGGAGCCACTCGAAGATCATCCGACGTTCTTTGTCATCGGCACGGGCGCTCAGGGAACCTCGATCGGCATGAGCATCTGGACATATTCGCGTTGGCGATTGAACTTGGTCAGGAAGTCGAGCGCGCGTCGCATATCCGGATCGTCATAGGGCACAAGCAGGCGACTCTGGATCATTCGCACTTTCGTCTCGAGCTGGTTCAGCACAAATTCCAGCAGTCCGCGGGGATGGGGATACCTTTCCACGGCGACGGATTCGCGATCCACACCGGCCAAATCGCAGGCACGATCGAGAGCGAAATCGAGGCCCCCCAATCCGTCCACCAGTCCCCGTTCACGAGCCTGAATCCCCGTCCACACCCGACCCTGGGCGGATTCTTCAACTTGGGCTTTCGACAATCCGCGACCGTCGGCCACGTGAGTCAGAAACTCGTCATATACGCCATCCATGAACTCCAGAATCACCTTTTCGTGCTCGGGAGTGAATTCCTTGTCCAGCCGGAAGAACTGATCCCAGTAGCCCTTTTCCACCGTCTCGACGCGAGCGCCGATTTTCTCATAGAGATCCTTGGCCGATGGAATGACGCTGACGACTCCGATGGAACCGGTGATGGTATTGGGTTGGGCGATGATTTCCGAAGCCGCACATGAGATGTAGTAGCCTCCGGACGCCGCCACGTTCCCCATGGAGACGACGACGGGCTTTTTGTGTTTCAGACGTTTGAGCTCCTGCAGGATGATATCGGAAGCCAGCGAAGATCCACCGGGCGAATTCACGCGCAGCACAACGGCTTTTACGCTCTCATCCTCGCGCAGCTCGCGCAGCAACTTCACCATATCGCCGGATTCGATGTCATCGCCATCTCCCCACGGGTCATCGCCGTCACCGTAGGAGATGGATCCGCCGGCGAACACCACGGCGATTTCATCGCCGAATTCCGCCGACGTTCGGGAACGGGCGTATTTGGCGGGGGAAATCCCGCGGAATTCATCACCGGCCCGGATCCGGTCGCGGAAGTCGCCCCAATCCATCGCCAGGTCGGCGATTCCCGCCTGCACGGCTTCCTCTCCACCGATCACCAGCCGATCCGGCTGAAGCAGCATCTTCTCTAAAGCCTCTTTACCGATTTGCGGTCGAGCATCGGCAATCTCTCCGGTGTAGGTCTTGAACAGATCATCGAGCAGCGATTGCAGACTTTCGCGAAGCGGACCCGACATGGCTTCGGAATCAAGGTTTTCATATGCGCCCTTGTACTTCCCCGTGTGAAGCACGTGGAATTCAATTCCGACCTTTCGGAAAGTCTTGGCCAGATACGTATTCGAGGCACTTAGCCCCAACATGATCAGCCCCCCCGAACGCGAAGGCGTGATCGCAATGGTATCGGCCATGCTGGCCAGATAGTAGTCGCGATCGGTGGCCATCTCCAAATAGGCGTAGACCGGTTTGCCGCTCTCCTTGAAACGCGACACGGCTTCCCGAAGTTCGCGGAGTTCGGCAAAGCCCATCGTGCCCCAGGGCCTCAGCACCACCCCGACGATTCGTGGGTCGTCGTCGGCCTGCTCAAGACAATATAGCAATTGGGAGATCGTGGGCTGCTCGCGGAGCCAGACCTCGAACTGAGGCGAGGAACGGTGCTCCGGGACAAACCCGGAGAGTTCGATCATGAGGAAGCTGTGGCGACTGACAGCGGTCTCCTTCCCCACTCCCGCCATGAACGAGCCGATCAGAATCCCGGTAACCACCATGCTCAGCACGCCTCCCGCGATCAGGATGATGAGCACCCAGCAACAAGCCTTGTTGTTCATGATTCAGCCTCCTTGCCGATGGTTGACATTCGATTGCAGTAGAAAGGTTTAGCCGGATTATAGATTTGGCGTCTGTCAACCCGTTGCATAACTTGTATCAAAACCTTACATTACATCCGGTCTACCGGTGAGGCGGAAAGTGTTGTTGTTCAGGAACATGGACAACCATACCGACAGTACCGGAGGCATGAGGTTTGCGCTATTGAGTTCGGCTAAAAACAGTAGAATTCAAAACATATGACCGTAAAAGCAGACAAGATCATCATTAGTTTGATGGTCGCGGCATTCCTGGCAGCCTACACAGCCGTCGTCTTCGGATTCCTCACCATCGAGGGGGAAACGAGGTTGGTGTGGCTACTCGTGTTGGCGGTCCCGGTGGTCGCGCTGCTCGTGTCATATCCAAAGGTAGCGTTGGTCGTGCTGACCATTCAGGTTCTTCTGGTGCGCAGCCTGTACGACTATCAGATACTCCCGCGCGAGGCGACCTGGATGACGGACATTTTCATCATCCTGATCGTCGGGCGAACGCTGTTCATGCTGCCGTTCCGGAAGGAATCCTTGCAGAAGGTAGAGAAATTTCTTCTGCTCATCGTTGCGTTTGCGTTGTTTTCGGCTATCTGGAACGGCAATTCCACGACGACGTTTGTGGTGGGAGCGAGGCTCGCTTTCCGGTATTTATTCCTGTTCCTCGCCGCCTGTCATTTGGGATTCAGCCAGACCTGGATCCGGCGCTATCTGATCTTCCTTTTCGTTATTGCGATCATTCAGGTTCCCGTCGCTCTGTACCAACAAAGCCTCTACCGCTGGATAGACCCTGATCGCATCACGGGTACGTTTGGCCGGGGACAAACCGGACTGATGGTCATTTACCTGTTGAGCCTACTCTCCTATCTAATCGCCCGCGCAATTGAGACGAACCGGATTCCGTTTCGACACGTCCTGCTGATCGTTCTGATGAGTATTCCCCCGATTCTGGGCGAGGGCAAATTCTATTTCCTGTTCCTGCCGATCCTCATACTCTTTATGATTCGCGGAGAGATCCGGCATCATCCGCTGCTCGCGGTGGTCATTACCGGAATCGGGATTGCCGTGGTCGTGGGGGCGGATTTCGTGATCGTATCGGCGCGCGGCTGGAAACCGGGGAACAGTCCGATTGACTACATGCAGCGTCTTCCCGGCGTGGTTGAGCACGAGTTGACGGTGTCCAAGTACGGCCGCTTTGGGCGGGTAGATCGCTATCTGGCCTCGCTCAATCTCACGCTACGAAACCCGAAAAACGTTCTTTTAGGCGAAGGTCCCGGCGCCATCACGGGCCTCACCCTGGCGGAGGATCACTCGAAGAAAGCTCCCTACTACGCACAATGGGGGCTGACGTCGGAATCGGCGATGTCCGCCCCGTGGCTATTGATCGAATACGGTTTCGTGGGGCTGGGACTTTTTTTCTGGCTGCTGTGGCTGATCTTCCGGCGGGCTGCGTATCTGCGGAACTCAGAGGATTTGGAGCGACGGGTGTTCGGACGAACCTTCGAGGCCATCACGCTCATCTATTTCATGGGAATGTTCTACGGCTCGGTGTGGCAGATGGACTCGGCCAGCGTCACGTTCTGGCCACTGGCCAGCATGTTCGTCTACCTCAGCTATCAGGAACAGACCCGCCTTCAGGCACAAACCGAAACGACCGTCGAGACGGCCGAGAAACACTCACGGTTGCCGATGCTCGCCGGAGCCTCTTCTTCCTGATATTGGAGACTGTTTCCCCGAAGGTCTCATTCGCCCGCTTTGCAGCGGGCTTCTTCTTTTCGGACACACCGAATTCCCGCCGACAAGGAAGCCCGAAACGCGAACGTATCGGGCTCGTGTGACCCCACGGAGAATCGAACTCCGATTGCGAGAATGAAAATCTCGAGTCCTAACCGTTAGACGATGGGGCCAAGATAGGAAAACATGCTGACCATCCGCGGCTCCGGACCCGCCGCAATCTTGTCGAGGTCAAATGTTGGGTGGCTGAGGGGACTTGAACCCCCGACCCTTGGATCCACAATCCAATGCTCTAACCAACTGAGCTACAGCCACCACGGAGGGTCTCTTGAGAGCGCGACGGAATGCCGGTTGCCCAACCACTCAGCCAGAGGAAGGCTGTTCCCGATCGAGCCTATACCGTAAACTTTAGAATATCAGCGTGATCGGTGCGATATTCGGGTGCCCGTCACGGCTTGGCATGACCGGACATTATACAAACTGCGGACGAGCTTGTCAATACCTCCCGCTATTGGAAGCCTACTTCCGCTTGGTCTGCCCCGTTTTCTTCCTGAGCAGAGGTTCGAGGGCATCCTCGAGATTCGGTCTACCGATCTCTTGGAGATCATAGCTGACCCGCACCATCGGCTGAGTGATCTTGATGATCCGTGTTAAATCTATTGGGGTTGCCACGACCACGGTGTCTACCTTGGATCGAGCGACCGTGGCTTCGAGATCCGAAATCTGTTTGGAACCATACCCCATCGCCGGCAATACCGCACCGATTTCCGGGTAAGCCTTGAACGTCTTGGCAATGGAACCGACGGCAAAGGGACGGGCATCTACGATCTCGGCCGCACCGAACTTGCGGGCCGCCACCACTCCCGCTCCGTACTTCATCTCGCCGTGCGTACAGGTGGGACCGTCCTCAATCACTAATACTCGCTTCCCCCGAATCCGTTCCGGATGATCGGCCGTAACGGGTGAAGCAGCTTCGATTTGCATGGCCGCGGGATTCGCCACTTCGATAGAGTGGCGGACGGTTTGAATCTGATCGGGTGTCGCCGAGCCGATTTTATTGATGACGATGACGTCGGCCATGCGGAGATTGATTTCTCCGGGATGATAAGTCATTTCATCGCCGGCCCGGAGCGGATCGGCCACGGTGATATGCAGATCCGGTTTGTAGAACGGGAGATCGTTGTTGCCGCCGTCCCAGAGAACCACGTCGGCCTCTTTTTCGGCCACCCGGAGAATCGCCTCGTAGTCCACTCCGGCGAAAACCACCGAGCCCCGTCGAATGTGCGGTTCGTATTCCTCCATTTCTTCGATCGTGCAATGATGCTTCTTCAGGTCGGCGATGGACGAGAAGCGCTGGACCGCCTGCTTCGAGAGATTGCCGTAGGGCATCGGATGACGGATGGCCACGATCCGCTGGGAGGCTGCCGTTAGAATCTCCGCGACGCGGCGGGTGGTCTGGGACTTTCCCGCTCCGGTCCGAACGGCACAGACGGCGACCACCGGTTTCGAGGACGCGAGCATGGTCTGGCGCGCTCCCAGCAGCCGGAAATTGGCTCCCGCCGCCATTGCCCGCGAAGCCCAGTGCATCACGTAGTGATGAGGAACATCGCTGTAGCTGAAGGTTACCTCGTCCACCTTCAGCTTGGTGATGAGGTTCTCCAGTTCAGTCTCGGCATGGATCGGGATTCCCTTGGGGTAGAGCTTGCCTGCCAGATCGGGAGGATAGCGTCGGCCTTCGATGTCCGGAATTTGCGTTGCGGTGAAAGCTACGACTTCGTAGGCCGGATTGTTACGATACACAACGTTGAAATTATGGAAATCGCGCCCGGCCGCCCCTTGGATGATGGTTACAATCCGTTGTTTCATTGCACCTGCCAGAGTTTCTTTGCGAACGTAATCTCCATGCAATTTATGACTTTTGGCCCAAAAAGTCAATGTCGTCGTGCAGGGATTCACAATCTGCCCCTGATTGGAAAGATTCGGTTCGTCAAACGTAGCACCTTGTTTCCCAGAAAGTTGAGGCAGAATTTGAGTGAACTGCGGGCAGAAAGAGAAGCGGACCGTCAAAGCGATCCGCCGGATTATTTGGAAATGCAGTGGGAAGACGACGTTACATGATTATCTTGATTCCGGTAACGTCCTTACAGGCCGTAAGAATGTTCCTTACGTTCCCATCACCGTCAAACTGGGGTGTGGCCGTGATCAGAAGGGTTCGGATATCGCCGTTGGCGCGACGAATATCCACCGTGTAGCGGCTCCGGACTCCGCGGCGGCGGGCTTGGGTGTAGTCGCGAACGACTGCGAACTGTTCGGGAGTCATGAATTCGCCCAGACTCCTCCCCACAAGTTCCTCACTGGGAAGGCCGAACAGGCTCCCCATGGCCGGGTTGGCATAGACGAACAATTCCTCCAAATCCACGATTCCGACGGCTTCGCCGAAATTGTCCACCAGCCAGCGCAGGCTCTCTTCGCTATCGCGCAGCGCCTGTTCCTCACGTACCCGTTCGCCCACGTCGCGCAGAATGGAGAAGAATCCCGCGAGTTTTCCGTTTTCGTCAAGGATCGGATTGGCGGACGCTTCGACGTCAATCAGCTGGCCGTCTTTGGTGCGATGAACACTCCGACCCTTAACGACATGTCCGCCGCGGATGCGTTCGAGAAACACCGTATGGGCCGCGTCATCCAGATCGGCACCTCCCAGAATCCGATAGGTCTCGTGGCCGATGATCTCGTTGGGATCGTACCCGTACATCCGCGCGAATTCGGCATTCACGAAGGTGATAACTCCTTCCGGATCGGCCATGAAAACCGCTTCGCCCGAGGCTTCAATCGCCTTGCGAAGCGTGATGAGTTCACGTTGCGACTGTTTGCGCTCAGAGATATCGCGGGCGAAAACGCAGAGGATGGCGTGGTCACGGAGTTCTACGTAGTTGGCCCGTACCTCCACCGGGATTCTCCGCCCGTCGCCGGTAAGGTGGATGGTTTCCCGACTGAGCGCACTCTTGATTCGGACCACCTCCCAGTCCCGTGCCCAGCGATTCCTGTCCAGATAGAGGTCAATATCGTGCCAGGTCATTTTCAGCAGTTCGGCGCGGGATCGGGCAAGTACCTTGCAGGCGGCATCATTCACGTACAATAGATGCGCGTCCGGGCCGATCCAGAAGACTCCATCGCCGGCGCAGTCCACCGCGAACTGAGTGAACCGCAAGGCTTCTTCCGAGCGTTTGCGTTCGAGTAGGGTCGAGATTTGCGCGGCAACCGTGGAGAACACTCGGACGTGATAGTCGGTGAAGAGATTCTCGGTTCGATAGCTTTGCACCACCAGTGCGCCGAACGGTTTCGACTGGCTGACCAGAGGAACGCCCAACCACGAGAGGGCCGGAGTTCCGTGCACCTTGGCCTCGCCGCGGCGCTCCATTTCGGCGTACTGTTCGGGATTCAGATAGAGAGGTCTGCCGTGGCGAATCACCCACTCGGTCAGAGCGTTTCCGAACGGACGGGGTTTCGGCGGCGGGTCCACTTCGTCAATGAAAATCGGAAACGAGATCATGTCCAATTGGGGATCATGAAGCGCGAGATAGTAGTTTTCAATCGGAACCAGCCGGCCGATCTGCGCGAAGATGCTGCGGAGCATCTCTTCCTGAGTGTCCGAGGTCGTTCCAATCTGCAATATCCGCAGCACGACGTCCTGCTCGAGTTCGGCACGCTTGCGTTCGGTAATATCCCGAACGATGGCGATGATGAGGGTTTCGTCGGCAACGCGAACGGAGGCCAGCGAAACTTCGCAGTCAATGAGCACGCCGTCCTTCCGCTTGTGCATCCAGTAAAAATTCTGAGGCTCGCCCCGCATGGCGGAGCCGATGTATTCCTTGGCTGCGGCGTCGGAGCGTCGTCCGTCCGGCTGGAGTTCGGGGGAGAACTCGACCGGCGAGTGACCGATAATATCTTCCGGTTCGCAACACCATAGTTCACAGGCTTTGCTGTTGCAGTCGCGGAAGAGTTCATCCATCAGGAAAAATCCCTCACCGGAGCGGCTGAATACGGTACGGTATTTCTCTTCACTCTCTCGCAGAGCCTCCTCAGTGCGTTGCTGACGATCCTGCATCTGAATGGCTTCGACTTTACGGGCCGCCAGATCGGCAAAGAGTTCCAAGTAGAAGAACGTCTCGGCCGTCGGGCGGCGTCCATCGGTCGGGTCATCACAATTAATGGCTCCGATCACTCGCCCGTCCGCACCATACAGGGGAACATAGGCAAGATCCATTGCATCCCACGTATCCCCCGGTTGGGGTGTGCGACGACCCGGCACCACTTGATCGGGAGGGACAATATCCGACAGTTTCTCGGCCGGAATAAAATAGGAGCGGCTGATCTTGTAGCGTTCGCTGTCCGGGCCGAACAGCTTGGCCCGCTCTTCAGGCGCACGGCGATGAGTTTGCAGGAACTCGATGTCATCCTCCGTGCACCCATGATAGGCCGCCATCACGATATCCCAGTTCTCGAACACGTTAACCGTCACCGAACTCCAGCCAGCCTCCCCAATGGCGTTGACAACTCGCTGGAGGGTATTCTGTACGGTCTTGGCCTCCTGCACGGCCGTACCCGCGCGCAGAAGCCGGGCGAGTTTATCGCGGGATTCCTCGATCTGCTTTGCATATTCATCAAGGACCTGCAAGGAATCGAAGCGTTCCTGTTCCTCGCTGATCCGCATGACCTCGATTTCTTCAAGCTCCATCAGCCGTCGCTGCAGAGCCTCGAATTCCTCAAGAAGTCCTTGATCGTATGTCTGGGTTACCGTCATTCGTTCGCCTCAGAACAGGGTCGCCTGTCCATAGTTGGTTGTTCAGAAGGCATGCCGTCGGGATTGTCCCATCTCAGAGTAGCAAATCTAATTCCGCCAGCGAGGCACGCCAAATCGTCCAGAAAAGGTCTTCTGGTACAGCCCACTGATTCGATTCTCCCCACCCGCTTCCTGCAACATTTCGGTAATCGTGCGAATTCACGCACAAAAAAACATTGGTTTAGTACTACGGGAGCCAGATCAAGAATGGCACGAAACTGCTACGGTTGCTTGGTGCTGACCCAGCAGAACAATTTCTCTAAATTGATCTTTCCTGTTGAATGTGGGCCGCATCTGGATTATATTCTACGTTTAATAGGTATTTCCTGGCCATGTGCCATGCGGAACATAATTACCCGCAAGGGCTGGGTCGCGTCTTTTTCCTATTTTACGGATCATGCAAGAGTTGATGTGGAACGGGATTGGCTTGCAAATGGATAGAAGCGCAACTGTGTTGAGAACAAGTCTGGAGGTTTGGAGAATGAGACTGCGAGGACTCCTTTCATTGCTGCTGCTGTGTGTGTGTTCCGGAATGGCTTGGGGCTCCTGGATATCCGTTGACTCCGTGGTTCCGGATCAGCCCATGCAGATGACCGTTCGGAGTGACATAGCAAACTCCTGGCACGTCGAACTGACCGTACCCGGCGTGAACATCGAGTCGGTTACGGTTCCGGAGGGCACATTTGATCTGGTGGGTCTGCCGGATTGTCTGGCGGCGGGTCTCGACGGAGAACCCGATCTGCCCGTGTATGGCCGTCTTATCGGTTTACAGCACCGTGGCGATCCGGAAATCGAGATTCTATCGGAGGAGTGGATTGATTTGGACGGCACCTTTGACGTCCCCTTCAATCGTGAAGGAAGTGACGCGGCGCGGCGGGCGGCTGTAAACGCGACCCGCAACGAATTCCTGCCCACTTCCCCGTATGAGCTCTCATCCCGCCAGGTGATCGGCGGCGTATCGGTAGCGGCCTTGAATGTCAGGCCGGTTCAGTACAATCCGGTTCAACGGACCGTGCGCGTACTACGCAACGTTTCGTTGCGCATTCGGGAGACCGGACCCTCGGCAGTTCCCACCCGCCCCATCACCGAGACGACGGCCAGTTTGCTGCGTCCGCTGATGCCCAACTGGAGCACGCTGAGTCTGGACGACATCGTGGTCCGCGGGACGTACATAATTATCATCGCGAATAACTCGCTCAAGACGAATCTTGCCGATTTCGCCACCTGGCACAATCGCAAGGGTCATCGAGTCGAGTGGGGTAGCCCGGATTCGATCAGCAGTTGGACAACCACCGGAATCAAGTCGTTCATTCAACGGCGATATAACGACGCGAATCCGCCCCTGGAATACGTCTGCATCATGGGCGATCATGACGGCACGTACGCCGTTCCGGCCTGGTCGTCTCCGGATGACAATGACTGGGAGTACGCGCGTCTCGACGGCACCGACATGCTACCGGACATCGCTATTGGCCGGTTCAGTTTCGGAACCACCACCGAACTGGCACCGCAGATTGTCAAAACACTGAACTACGAGCGTTCTCCGGCGCCGCCCAACGTGGCCACGAAACCGAACTGGTACAAGGCGGGAGGCGTATGCGGTGACTATCACAACGACACCTACATCTCCACGATCCAGACGGCAAGGTGGATTCGGATGCGGATGCTGGAGGCCGGCTACACAAACTCCAGCATTGACACCCTGTACTGGACGAACTATCACGGAAACGTCAGTGCGGCGGACATGGAGACGAGCATCGAATCCGGGGTATCCCTATGGGCATATCGCGGGTATCTGGACATGAACCTGTTCAGTGCAGCCAACGCCGACGCGCTCAGCAACCAGAGCGGGAATTGGCCGTTTATTCTGACGCTCACCTGCAGCACCAACGACTTCATGAGCGGTGACGACATTTGTGAACATCTGATGCACCCGATCAACTATCCTTCGGGCGGCGCCATCGCCACCATTGGACAATCCTCGCTTTCGACCAATACCCGGTCGAACAACATTATGACCAATGGGGCGGTGCAGGGCCTGCTGCGGGAGGGCATCCACACAACGGGCGGCTGTTTGAATCGGGCCAAGCTCGAAATGTACCTGAATTATCCGACCGATTCGAGCATGGTTCACCGCTTCCTTGGATATACGAATCTTCTGGGCGATCCGGCACTGGGCGTGTTTACGGACACTCCCGACACGCTGTTCGTGAACAATCCCTCTTCGATTTCCGTCGGAACGAACTATCTTACGCTCACGGTCACTGATTTGGGAAGTCAACCGGTTGAGGGCGCCTATGTGAATCTCGTCAAGGGATCGGAAGTTTACATGGGCGACTGGACGAATGCTTCCGGTCAAGTGACCATCAACTTTTCGACCACGACAGCCGAATCGCTGTACGTGACCGCCAGCAAACACAACTATCGGCCGGCGATGAATCGTTTGTGGGTAGGAACGGCGACGCGGTTTGTTTCGCCCGCGACCGGCAGTTTCCCATCCGCGGAGCCGGGTCAGGTGGTTGCGCTTACCCTGTCGCTGAAGAACTGGGGCACGTCCTCAGCCGGCGGCGTCGAGGCGACGTTGAGCACAAGCGATCCCTATATCACAGGCATCAGCGACAATTATGAGAGCTACGGCACCATCGCGGCGGGAGGTACGGTAACGCGAACGAGCGCGTTCACCTTCACGGTGAGCAGCTACGCTCCCGCCGGACACGTGCTTCAGTTTACACTGACCGTCAACGACAACCTCGCCAACACGTGGTTGAGCACGGTACCGATAAGCATTTCGAACGGCGATTTCGAGTACTCGACCCACGGTTTGACTGGCGTCGGCGACGGCGTGCTCGATCCGGGCGAGAGTGGACAGATCTGGGTTCGGTTCCAGAACCTCGGGACCCGCGCGACTCCGGCCGGACTGACGGGTTATCTTTCCTGTCAGAATTCGGCGGTCACGATCACCGACAACGCGGGCGTATTCCCCTCGGCGACGGCGGGCGGCACCTGCGACAATCAGGGCGATCCGTTTGGCATTACCGCGACGGCCAATGCGTATCCCGGCGAGCGGATTCCATTGGTCTGCACGTTCCCCCTGAGCAGCGGTTTCTCCGACACCGTTCGGTTCAACGTTTACATCGGCAGCATCGCGTCGAACGCTCCCACTCCACCGGACGAATACGGCTATTGGGCGTTCGACAATACCGATGTTGCCTACGATAAGCATCCCACCTACAGTTGGATGGAGATTGACCCTCGGGAAGGCGGGTCCGGCAGCGCCGTCGCTCTTACGGATGACAATGACGGCGGTGACGTATCCACGACTGTGAGCCTGCCGTTTTCGTTCCGATTCTACGGCCAGGACTTCAATGACATCACGATTTGTTCGAACGGTTGGATCGCGATGGGAGCGGATCAAGTCGAACATACCGATTTCCGGAACTACAATATTCCTTCCGCCAGCGGGGCGTCGGGAATGATCGCCCCGTTCTGGGATGACCTTCGTATTCCGCCCGCCTCGTCGCCCTCCCGAAGCAGCGACCAAGCACAGAGAAACGAAGTGGCTATTGACGAAGGTCACTATTTAGCCGTAAAGGCGGAGATTGAGGTCATCGAACAACGGTTGGCGGCCGCCACAGAGGACGAAAATCTTGAACCGTTGAAAAATCGTTTGGCGCAGCTCTACGAAGAACTCGGCGTCACGCCAAATGCACGGCAGCACGGCAACAGCCTGGATCAAGGCGGAGAGACCTGCGCAAACGCCACCGTAATCTCGGGCGAGTCGGTTTCAGTCTCGGGGACTTTGGGCGCAACGGATGATTGTGTGTACCTGCGTCCCTACTTCGATGTATTCTACCGCTACACGGTTCCTTCCACCGGACAGTATCAGATTGACATGTGTACCAGCGCCGGGGACACGTACCTTCGCCTGTGGACGGATGGAACGTGTTGTTCCGGCTCGACCGTGTACGAAGATGACGCGTGCGGCGATTTGGATCCTCTCAGGCAAATCGGTTTGACGGCGGGTCAGATCGTGTATATCGAGTGCGGAATGTACAGCAGCACGGGCACGCCGGGCGCATACAACCTGCACATCAATTTGCTCGGGAATCCCTGTGACAACGCCCGGATCATTCCCAGCATTCCGGCCAGTTTTGACAGCACAACGAGCGGTTCGCCCGCGATTTATACCCCGCAATTGTGTGGATCAGGTAATTCGCCGGATGTTTTCTATCAGTACACACCAGCCGTCGTGGAAACGGTAACCATCACTACCTGCTTGGGAACCACAAGTTTCGACACCCGGTTGGTGGTATTCGAAGACGGTGTGGAGATTGCCTGCAGCGATGATGACTGCTCCAACGGCACAATCTTTCCGAACAATGACTTGGCCAAGATTGACTTCCTGATCTTGAATCCCGGCCACACCTATTGCATTGACGTCACCGGATATAGTTCCGGTTATTCCGGCAACTACACGTTGAGCATTCACCACTATACACCGGAAGGCGTGTATACGTATCATGACGCGGCCAACCATCGTTTCATCGTCGAGTGGAGCAACATATTCAAGTGGTCGGGCAGCTCAACACTGGTGGATGAGACGTTCCAAGTCATTCTCTATCAGCCAGGCTACCCAACGACCCCCACCGGCGACGGTGAGATACTGTTCCAATATGAGACCTGCAACAACACGCCGGATGCCTACGCGTCGAACGACTATGCAACGGTGGGAATCGAGAATTTCACCCAGACGGACGGAGTCCTGTACAGCTACTGGAACCTGACGAGTCCCTACATTCCGGGCGCGGCAACTATGACGAGCGGGCGGGCGATTCTGTTTACGACGGAGAAGACCGCCGTAATTCCCGCCGATCCCAAGGCACCGGAGAATCTGACCGCCATTTCGGGCGGCGGGGGCGTCGTCTTGCGGTGGAACGCGGTCACCGAGGACATCAACGGGAATCCGGTCTCGAACGTGCAGTACAACATTTACCGGGGAGCGACTCCCGATTTCACACCGGGCGCGGGTACGTACGTTACCACCGTGACCGACACGTTCTATACGGATTCACCGTTGCCCGGCACGACAAACTTCTATGTCGTGGAAGCGGAGACTCCGTGATCCCGAAATGATGACAACGGGACATGGCAGATGACATGCGAAGGGCCCGGGAATTCCCCCGGGCCTCTTGCGAAATAAATCTATCCAATCGGATAGGTTGTTATACGAGACAATTGAGATCAATCGGAAGTGATTGATTAATGGGGAGTGGAAGTCCGCGCCTCACGGCCTTTTCTTTGCACGTTGACGCAACTCGATTGTGCCGGTGAAGACGGTCTTCATGGACAAGAGAAAGGATACGGCGCCGGAGTATTCCCGACCCGTGCCATGTCCACTTATTCCCGCCCGAAAAAGCGGCCTTTCCGCGAGGATTGAACCGCCTCCCATGCGGTCTACTGACCCGAACCAAGCCGGGACCGGTCACAACTTGTAATGTTGTCACGACTTGTCGGCTCACCGGGGAGACGTATCCGTCGAGTGAGACGGTTGCATCTACACCGGAGTTATGCTAAATTATTCGAGTTTTGCAGCAGGAAAACCGTCAACTTTGCAACTGAGTGAGATCATGGAATCTTGTCGCGGTCGGTTTCGATTTTCTCGTTGGTCAGTTTTAATCGTCGTCTTGTTGTCAGCTTTGGCTTGGCACGGCACGGCTGAGGCAGTCACCCAGAAGAGCGTCATGAGCGCCAAGAATCCGGCAGATTTCTACCGTTTGCCGGGTCCACAAGCCGTTCGAGAGATGCCGTCGGAGCTCCTGAACCCCAATCCGGAAGCGGTGCGAATCCGTTTCTACAATCCGCCGCTTGAGCTTGGCACCACCGAGATTGAAGGCATCGTGTATAACACCATCCGGCTGACGGGAGAAGCCGCGACGTTTGAGCCGGGCGCGCCCGACGTACCGCGCGTGACGCGGCTCATTATGATCGGCAACACCGGCAACGTGGAGCTGTCGGTGGCCAATCAATCCTACACGGTCACGTCCAACGCGAATATATCTCCCCGGCAGATGCTGACGGGCGACACGGATGCTCCTGCGGGAGGAATCGTACCGCCCGATCCCGAGATCTACGGGATGAACGACTGGTTCCCTTCGACCGTCGTAGAGATCAGCCAGCCGGCCACGCTCCGGGACTTGCGTTTCGTGGTACTCCAGATCCATCCCGTTCAGGTGAATCCGGTCACGCAGGAACTGCGCGTCTACGACAATATCGAAGTCCTGATCTCGAACACGGGCGGCGTCGGGCCGAATGAGATTCCCTACACTCCGGTCTCGATCAGTCCCGATTTCAAGAAGCTGTATCGGTCCTTCGACAATTTCGAGGGCAGCTATCTGGACCAGCTCCCCGTATTGCCCGGTAAGTATCTGGCGATCTGTCCGGACGCCAGCACTTCCATTGCCCAGACGCAGAAGCTGGTCAACTGGAAGAAGCAGCGGGGATTGGACGCCTACTACGCCACCACGACCCAAACGGGAACCTCCTCCTTGAATATTCGGACCTACATTCGCAACGAATTTCTCGCGTCGGGTGGAACACTTGAATACGTCTGCCTGGTGGGAGATCCGGACGGTTCGACGGGCTTTAACTTGACGAGCTCGGGGGATCTCGACAACTATTTCGGAGTGATGAATCCGGGGGAAGGCGAAAATCCCGATCCGGTTCCGGATATTGCCATCGGCCGCCTTTCCTGCGGTTCGGGCGATGAACTGAGCGCGACGGTTGCCAAGACGGTCAATTACGAATCGGCTCCCTACACGGTCAATTCGGCTTGGTTCACCAGCGCGTGGTGCGGCGTTCACACGTATGCGGGCGGGGAAGATGTGCTGTCGAATCCGTCCACCAAGGAATACACGCGGCAAATCATGCTGCAACATGGCGTGGGTACCGTGTATTGGAACCAATACTACAACGGCATAACCACGAGCGACATTGGTCAACGTCTGGGCGCGGGCATCTCGGTATTCAACCATCGGATGTCGTGGATCGGTCAGATCTCGACCACGGACGTGAACAACAACGCCCCCTATAACGCGATGTCCCCGTTCGTGATGTCCATAACCTGCGGAACCGGTGGCTTTGCCAGCGGCAGCTCCGTGTCCGAAGAGTGGCTGTGTCCTTCCACGAGTCCATCCCCCAGCAATCCGCGCGGCGCTATCGGATGTGTTGGATTGTATGGATCAGGTACACATGTCCAATATAACAACATCCTTGACGCGGGCACGATGTGGGGCATCTACGTGTTGGACATCCAGAGCCAAGGGGTGGCGCTAATCGCGGGCAAGCTTGACCTTTACCGCAACTACTACCTGACATCGCCGTCGTCCGTCGCCGATTTCTGCGAGTGGGCGAATCTGATGGGCGATCCGGCCGTACCGATCTGGCGGCACTTTCCGGTCACTCAGACGGTCACACGTCCGACCACAATCCGTCGCGGGACCAACAACGTGTCGCTACGCGTCGTCAACTCCCAGACCTCGCTGCCGGTCGAAGACGCCTTCGTTTGTCTGTGGAAAGGCACGGAAACGTACTCCCGCGGCTACACGAGCACCAATGGATACGTGAACCTTCCCTGCTCGACGTCCACCACGGGCTACCTGCGAGTGACCATCACCAAGGACGATCTGCGGCCATACGTTGATTCGATTCAGGTGGTCAGTGCAACGGCCTCTCTGGCGCTGAGCACGGTCATCGTAGACGATGACAACATCGGCGGCACTATCGGTAACGGCAACGGTGTCATCAGTCCCGGTGAAACCGCCGATCTCACGATCCGGCTGACGAACACGGGCACGTCATCCACAGTAACGGGCATTTCCGGTACTCTGCTCACTTCGTCGCCCGGCATTCAAATCACTCAAGCGACAAGTACCTATCCGAATATCACAGTGGGTGGAACGGGGAATCCCGTCACGCCGTTCCGGATTGTTGTCACGTCGGTGTTCCACAACGAGCCGGTGGCGCTCTTCTTGGCCCTTACATCCTCGGCGGGAGCGGAGACCGTGCGCGTGAATCTGACCCCGAGTGCGGCGGACGTGGAATACGTCAGCCATGCCTTCGGGGGTCCCGGCGGCAATACCGATCCCGGCGAATCGGGGAGCCTGATGGTCACGTTCCGCAACAGCGGCGCGCGGTCGCTGGTCAGCAGTCAGGCCGTGTTGAGAACCAACGACCCGAACATATACATCACCGATTCGCTGGCAAACTACGGCAACGTTAACGCGTTGGCCACGGCCACGAATAGCACCGATCCGTTCAGTATTCAGATCAGTCCGGGAACCTTCAACGGCCATCGAGCGGTGATGGAACTGGTGGTGTGGGACGCCAACGGTTTTCGCGACAGCACGCTATTCGATAGCACGGACTTCTACACAACGGACTCGACTCTGTTCAGTCCGGTTGTGACGAATTTCTTCCTGACCATCGGCACGCGCACTTCGACCAGCCCGTCGGGACCGGATGCCTACGGCTATTATGCCTTCGACAATACCGAGACTCAACCGATGGGTTCGGGCGCGACGTATGAGTGGGTGGAGGTCGGCCCCGGCGGTCCGGGCACGTCGTTGAATTTCTCGGATACGGGAGACAATCTCGATGCCAGCACGACCCTCACGTTGCCGTTCAATTTCACATTCTACGGTCAGACGTTCACTCAGATCACCGTTTGCACCAACGGCTGGCTGGCGTTCGGTTCGTATCCGATCACGGATTACCGCAATTACCGGATGGGCACCTCGATCGGGCCGCCGTATATGGTGGCCGCCTACTGGGATGATCTGTGGATCAGCGGCACCAGCAATAACGTGTACTACTACTATGATGCGACCGAGCACCGCTATATCGTGGAGTGGCGCGCGCGCACGCTGCACAGCCTGGTCAATGAATTCTTCGAGATCATTCTCTATGATCCGGCCTACTATCCGTCGGTGAGCGGAGACGGAAAGGTCAAGGTCCAATATCAGACCTGCACCCCCAGTTCGAATACCGGCGGGAGCAATGATAACGCCTACGCTTCCGTGGGAATTCAGAACGGCGATCATTCGATCGGACTCGACTACTACTACGCCAATCAATACGGTCCGGGAGCGGCCACGCTGCAGAACGGCCTGGCGATCATGTATACGACCGACGCGAGCGGGCAGCTGTTCTCTTCGGCGGAAGTGACGCTTCCGAACGGCGGTGAGAATTGGTACGTCGGGGAGATTCACAACATCCAGTGGTACACCACCGGCGTTCAGGGTTTGGTTGACATCGAGCTGAATCGCAGCTACCCCGGCGGTGCCTGGCAAATGCTCTTTGAGGATGCGATCAACGACGGTTCACAATCCTGGTCCGTATCCAGTCCGGCGGTATCGGGGACGGCGCGTATTCGGGTGACAAGCGTGTCGGATCCTTCGGTCGGCGACACGTCCGACACTTCGTTCAGCATTTCCACGCCGTCCATCACCCTGACGACACCCAACGGCGGCGAACAATATGCTCAAGGCTCCGGAATGGACATCATCTGGTCCACCGTCGGCATCGGGCTGGTGCGCGTGGAGATCAATCGCAGCTATCCCTCGGCGAGCTGGGAAGAGGTTACGGCCCAAGCCGTCGGCAGTTACTATTGGGTCGTCACGGATCCGCCGACGTCCACGGCTCGCATCCGCCTCACCGGAAGGACCGTTCCGACGGTGGGAGACACATCGGCGGCCAACTTCACCATCGGAGTCCCGCCGGTCGTCGCTCACGTGGCTCGATCGGACGTGCAGCCGGGACCGGCACTCTTCGTGGCACAGGTCACCGATGACGTCCCCGGTTTCGTGACGCGGCTCCTCTACCGTGTAGAGGGCGCGCCTTCGTGGGATTCACTAACGTTTGCCACAACGGGTAATCCCGATGAATTCGCGGCCACGATTCCCAGCGTGAGTACCGGCACCTATGAGTACTATGTGCGAGCCATGGATCCGCAGGGATTGTTTGCTCGCGTCCCGGTATCGGGAACCTACTCATTTGACGTAGGGGCGTGGGGTGACGATTGTCTGGTCTATGACGACGGAACGGCAGAGAATTACAACTGGGTGAACGGACCCGGTTTCCAATGGGCTGTGAAATTCAATTCGGGCACGTATCCCTACATGCTCGCCGCCGGACGTTTTGCGATTTGTCCGACCACTCCGGGATCCATCCACGCCCCGATCGTGTTCCGCGTGCTCGACGCCGACGGACCCGGCGGAATGCCCGGGAGCGTGCTGTTCGTGGACACGACCGGCTCGGCCGGAAACGTGATCGGCGGTCTTCCGTCGGGCGCGGCTTGGGCGGAGGTGGTCACTCGCGTGGGCGGGCAGCCCCTGCAACTCAACGGCCCGTTCTATCTGTCGGTGCAGAATATTGAACCGCGCATGTACCCGGTCGCGTTCGCGCACGACACGGCGGGCACCCGCAATAATCTTTCGTTCCTCTACGACGCCTGCGAAGAAACCTGGTTCAATGAGAACAACGGCCAGGAGAACAACCGGCCGGGGAATCGAATGATCCGCGCGTGCGGTTTGACTCTCGAAGCGGTGGAAGAAGTCGTCATATCGAGAACGGATAGCGCCGGCATAATCAGCGCCCGACTGCGTTGGATCTCAACGGGCGCGCCCTACTATAAGGTGTACAGCTCCGCCTCGGCTTCCGGTCCGTTCGACACATTGGAAGGAACCATAGCGGGAGTGCCCGTCGGAAACACGGTGATTTTCACGGATCAGGGCGCGGTCAGTGAAACGCTGAAACGATACTACCAGGTGATCGCGACCGACACACCGTAGGAATTCCCTTTTTGAGAAACAGCGACCCGGCCATGGCGGCCGGGTCGTTTTCTTTTCCTTCGGAAATGAATGCGAGTTGTTACTCGGGTACGACTTTATAGCCGTAAAGGTGAATCCCTTCCGCACCATCATCGGCGATCTTACGGAACTCCACGCGCACTCTCATGCCGATTTTGACCTTATCGGGCGGGACGTCGGCGATCTGCGTAGTGATGCGACCGCCTTCATCGAGCGCGATGATCGCCAAGGCATAAGGACTTTGTTTCTCGAAGCCGCTGGGAGCCACGCGGATGATGGTATAGGACAGGACTTCTCCGCCGTATTCCAGCTTGACCGGCTTGAAACGGCGATTGCCGTTGCCGGGTTCCACCAGCCGCGGCGGGAAGAAGACCTTGCCGGTCTTGGCAGATTTGGCCGCTTCGCCGCGATACCGCCGGGGAATTTCCCGCCAATAGCGGGCCGTGATCTGTGACATGTATCTGGTCTCCGTCGTTTGCGAGATTTACTGAAGCGCCTTGAGGACGTGAACCACCCCGCTGCCGCCGCTGCCGCCCATGTTCTGAGCCAGTCCGATGCGGGCCTTGGAAAGCTGTCGTTCGCCAGCGTCATGGCGAAGCTGATGAGTCAGCTCCACGATTTGACCGATGCCGGTTGCACCCACCGGATGACCTTTGGACTTCAACCCGCCGGACGGGTTGATCGGCTTGGATCCGCGCAGAGC
>JAHJDG010000169.1 GCA_018812265.1 bacterium
ACTCATCTCAAAAACAACAGACGGGAATTTGTATCCCCGTGGGGTCTCTCCAGAGGCCCCCGTCCGGTCAGCAAGGTGGTGGAGGGGTGACTCTGGAGAGTCACCACCGGGAGAAATCACGCATTCCCCTCTGATGTTTTGGGGATGCGCTCGGGTAGTAATTGCCTGAAATAATTGGCCAAGACTCTTTGATCCTCAGGCGATGGCCGGAGGGGGGGGATGCCGGCACCCGGAAGCGGGCTTCAGCGTCTACTTTACCAGCAGCATTTTCTTGGTGGCTCTGTAGACGTCGCCGATCTGGATCGTATAGAAATACAGACCGGAGGTCAGATGGCGGGCATCGAAGTTGACGAAGTGCGTACCCGCTTCGCGCTTGCCGTTCACCAGCGTCGCGATTTCCTGGCCGGACGTATTATGGATCTTCAGCGTGATGAAGTCTTCTTCCTTGACGTCGTAACGAATCGAGGTTGAGGAGTTGAATGGATTCGGGAAGTTCTGATGGAGCTTGTACTCGGTCACGGTCGCCGTTATCTCACCGGGGGTGACGCTCTCCGCGAAGATCACCTCGCGGTTGCCGCCAAGGTCCACGACGGCCAGTTCGTAGGCGTAGATCGTCCCGTATTCGATGTTCGCGTCGTTGAAGACGTACTCATGGCCGGTGGGTTCGTTGGTCGCGCGGAGCGCAGCGATCTCCTCGCCGTTGCGGGAAACGATGAACTGATCCAGATCGTGCTCGGAGGCGGTGTTCCAAGTCATTCGGACCGCATCATCCACCACGGTCAGATCCACGTTGCCCATCTCGACCGGAATGTGGAAGTCGAAGCGCACACAGAGGCAGCCTTCCCGGTTGGTGTAGGCCAGCGCGAAGACGTAGTAGCAGCCGGGGGCATGCACGCCATCATCAATGTAGATGAAGTTATCGGGACTCTGGCCATGGGATATGTCCTCTTCCCAATCCGAGAAATCCCACCCGTAGGCAGGCAGACACCCGGGGTCATTACAGAACATCACCGGATCATGCCAGTAGGGTTCGTCACATCCCGTTTCCAGCCAGAAGATCGGGAAGAACGTCGTCGGATTGCTGCAGGAGAGGGGACCATGGTGAATGAGACACAGCGAGCCTTCGCACAGAGTTACGCAGGCTGACTTATCATATGCGTCGTAGCCGCCCGGAAACCACACTGCGGCGGTCGGTTCGCAGGGCGGGCCACAGCGAATTCTCTGGCAGGTCCAGCTCTCGATGTTGATCTCCTGCGGACCCACGATGCAGTAGAACACGTTGGACAGCCAGATTGCCCGATAGCCATTCACGCAGGGACCGACCACCTTGCACTGATAGCCGACCGCCGGATCGGACTTGGTGGGATTTCCGAACGCCGGGTCGAATCCGAAGAATCCGGCGCCGAGTTCCAGCAGTTCTCCATTGATCGGCAGCTCATACCCGAAGTTCGGGAAACCACACAGCGAGTCCGCCAGCGAACCGTCGGCCGCCCGGATGACCTGAACGATTGCGTCACCATCCGGCAGTGGGGTGCCGCCCTGGCAATCGTCGGTCAACTGCTGTGTCACATTGATGATGACGGCTACAAAGTTGGGGTCCGTACAGTCGGCAAATCCAGAAGTTGCCAGCGCCAGCGACACCAGCGCAACCATTAGTAGTTTAGCCTTCATGGCCCTTCTCCTTGACTTGAAACGATTCCGTCCAAAGGCAGAAAAAGGTGCTTTCATCGGGCTGGGGTATTGTCAGTACGTGTCAATCGCTATCAACGGCAAGCAGGACGCTGAAAGCGCCCTGCTGCTGAACATCCGATATTTCGGAACGGACGGTGTGACTACTCCTGTTCATCGCGGACGACGCATTGCGGGCCGCCCGATCCACAGGTCCATTCCGCTCGTGACCAGGTGATCTCCTGAGGACCTATTGCCATCGTTTTAACCGAAGAGGTCCACAATACGGTTGTGCCATCCGGTTCATAGACCCGCAGATAGTACGTCGGAGTCGGCGGCATATTGAAGACACCGGTGAAATTGACCTCGGTGCCGAAATATCCGGCCTCTCCCAACAGGACCAGACCGTTCATGGTGAATTGGTTGTAATTGTGGGTACCCGCGGGTCCCGTCTCGCAATTGGGCGGCACATCGCAGAGAATCGGCTGCGGGTCGGTATCGTCCGGCCCATCCTCGTCCACATCATGGAAAATCTTGACCAGCCGGCCATCCTCGATGGGAGTAGTCCCTTCACAGGTTGTGTAGAGAGGATCGCCTCCGGTGTAGGCATAATAGAGCGTGGCCGAGAATCCCTGTGCCGAGACGAGAGAAACACAGCCAAACATGGCAAGAGCGAGAGCAGCAATCCAGCGAGACATACGGTGGTTCCTTCTTGTGTGGTCGTCACACGGCTTGGCGCAAAAGACGTGCCTTCCCGGAGGATAACGAACGCCTCCGGACAAAAACGTCAGGCAGATATCATCGTTCGGTCGCGGCCCTTAGCCAGAGCGGGGCCTGGAAGCCAGACCCCGCTCTGGAACAGGGACCAAAGCAAAGTGAAGTTGACTACTTCACCAACAGCATCTTCTTCGTGGCACTGTAGACGTCGCCGATCTGAATCGTGTAGAAGTACAGACCGGAGGTCAGATTGGCCGCGTCGAAGTTGACGAAATGCACACCCACCTTCTCCGAGCCGTTCACCAGCGTCGCCACTTCCTGACCGGTCGCATTGAAGACCTTCAGGGTGACGTGATTCTCCGCCTTGACATCGTAACGAATCGAGGTCGAGGGGTTGAACGGATTCGGGAAGTTCTGGTGGAGTTTGTACTCGCTCACCGTGGCCGCCAGCTCGCTGGGGGTGATGCTCTCCGTGAAGACGACTTCGCGGGCGCCGCCCAGATCCACAATCGCCAACTCGTAGGTGTAGCTTGTGCCATACTCGACGTTCGCATCCGCGAACGAGTATTCATGGCCACTCGCGGTGTTGGTGGCGCGAACCTCGCCGACCATCTCGCCGTTGCGGGAAACGATGAACTTGTCCAGATCGTTCTCGGAAACGGTATTCCACGTCATCCGAACCGCATCATCCACGATGGCCAGATCCACGTTGCCCATCTCGACCGGCAGTTTCTCGTCGAAATGCACACAGACGCAGCCTTCCGCACCCGCGTAGGCCAGGGCGAAGACGTAGTAGTAACCGGCCACGTGAATACCGTCATTCACGAACACCACGTTGGCGGCACTTTGATAGGGAGGATGGTTGTCCTCTTCCCAATCCGTGAAGTTCCACACCAGGGCGGGCGGGCAGGTGGGATCATTGCAGAACATGTTGGGGTCGTGCGGCTGCGGGGGCTCTTCGCATCCCGGGGTAATGGTGTAGAGCGGGAAACGATCAAGCGCCGGATCTCCCTGCGGGCAAACCGGGAGGGGACCCGTGTAGATCAAGCACACGGAGCCTTCGCACAGAGTCACACAGGCCGACTCAAAATGGCGGCCGAAGCCATCCGGGAACCACACTTCGGTGGTGGGATCACAGCTCGGGCCACAGGGAACCATCGTGCAGGTCCAGCTCTCAAGGTAGATCTCTTGCGGACCCACGAGGCAGTAGAACACGTTCGACATCCACACGGCCTGGAAGCCGCTCACGCAGGGACCCACAACCTTGCACTGATAGCCGACCGCCGGGTCGGACTTGGTGGGATTTCCGAACGCCGGGTCGAACCCGAAGTATCCGGCGCCGAGTCCCAATAGATCCCCGTTGATCGGCAGCTCATACCCGAAGTTTAGGAAACCGCAGAGCGAGTCCGCCAGAGAACCGTTGGAAGCCCGAACGACCTGAACGACCGCCGAACCGTCAGCCAGCGGGGTGCCGCCGGTGCAATTATCGGTCAACGGTTGAACCACGTTGATGATGATTGCCACGAAATTGGGGTCCGTACAGGCGGCGAATCCGGAAGTCGCCAGCGCCAGTAACACCAGCGCAACAATTAGCAGTTTGGCCTTCATGAACCTTCTCCTTGACTTAAACTGATTCAACATTCGAAAGACAGTATCTTGTCATCGTGCCTGGTTATTTCCGAACCGCCCCGGTCTTCCCGCCGGTCTCTTTGGCGGACGGGATGATTTTCTGAATCTCGGGCGTGTTCAGATTCTGGATGAGGGGTACACCGCTGGCGTTGTAGGTGTAGTTCCACGGTGCGGCATGCTTGTTTTGGATCCAGTAGGCGGCGCCGGGCGAGACATCGGGAAGTGTTCCGGACCATACCGGCGGGACCGCCAGGTTGCAGGTAAAGGAACGGCCGCCGATCTGCTCAATCACTTTGTCCGAAGTCAAAAAGGTGCCGCCG
>JAHJDG010000170.1 GCA_018812265.1 bacterium
GACTCATCGGTATCGCCGGGATCACTCAACGAAGTAACCCGCATCCGGCACTGATCCGAGGCCGGTCGCGCGACGACGAACGCGTACGATCCGGTGTTGGGAGCCGATGACGTCAGCGTCTGCCACGGTCCCGCCCCGCCGTTGCGCGAAAGCTCGATCTGCATCAAGGCGCTCGGTGCGCCGCCCGCCCACGTTACCGCTTCCGTGCTGTCCGCGAACCAGATTTCTCCGCCGTTCGGTGAAAGCAATTGCAGTGTCGAAATCGCGAAGTCCGCGTCGGATACGTCATATTCCGAAGGAACAATCACGTCGGAAACGCGAATGCGACAGGTGCTCGACGCCGCGCCGGTGATCGTGAAGCTGTGTGAGCCGTCGTTCGGCGTGGACGCGATGATGGTTTCCCACGGTCCTCCCGCTCCGTTCCGGGAAAGTTCGATCTTCACGTTGTCCCCGGCGTCACCGCCCACCCACATCACCGAGACTTGGTTGTTCAGATACCACGTGTTCCCGCCGTTCGGCGACACCACCGTGAGCGGCGGCTGCAGGAAACCGCTGATATCCGTCGTGTACATGATCGCTCGTCCGTTCGTCAGCGGCGCCGCGCTGGCCGGATACATGTTCCAGGACGAATAATTGAGACCGATCGAGTGATCCGAGTTCTGAATTCCCACCGTGGCCCAGTCGTTGTCTGTGCTCGAGTTGTCGTGGTTCGCGCTCGGGGTGAGCGTCTGATATTGAACCAGAATCTTCCCGTCCCCCGTCGGAGACGGATAGCTCGCCGGATCGAAAAGAATGATCTGGAAGACCTGATCCACGTGCGTCCAGAGAGTCTCCGTCCGCCATTCCACGATGTACCGGTGATGGTCCTCGTCCGACCAGGTGTACACGTCGCCGTAGGTGATGCCGGTGACGATCAGATCGTCCCAGTAGGCCGCCACCTGATTGGGCGGACCGTTCGGCGAACCCATGTCGTAGTTGCGGAAGTCATTGATCAGATTGCCGCCCGTGTAGTCTCCGAACGCCAGCCAACCGTTGGTGCAGATCGTGATCGTGTCGAACGTCTGACCGTAAAACGTGAACGGAAACGGCAGTCTTCGCGCCGCCGACTGATCCGCGTCTTCCGATCCGTCGGTGAAACCGATGGCCGTGCCCGGTCCGGAGGGCGGACCGATCTCCACCCACGCATAGAGCGAGGCGCTCCCGCTGGGCTGCGTTTCGGTGTTGTCATAGGCATAATAGCCGTGCCCGTCGGGACCCGTCGGTGTGGTGGTCGTCGCCACGCCCACCGTCTGCGTGAACGTCACGCTGTCGCGGAAACCGTTCGCGTCCGTCACCACCAGCTGCATCTGTGCGCCATACCCCCCCACGGTCAGCCCGCTCGCCGTTACGTTGAACGTGTTCGAAGTGTTCGTCGAGTTGCCGCCGATGGCCACGTCTCCATACGTGCCCAGCGAATCGTTCACGATCACATGGCTGTCCAGCGAACGCAGAATCCCGCTCGCGCCGCTGAGCGGCCGCGATCCGGTGTTCGAAATCGTTATCTCATAGTTCCCCGTCTCGCCCGGATCCAGTCGCGAGTTCCCGTCCAGGAACGTACTCGAACTGAACGTAACATCGCCTGCCGCCGGGGTTAGATCCACCCGGATCACGTGCGATCCCGCCGAGGAAGTCGTCGTCAAGAACAGCGTCACCGGCTCGCCGTCGAACACCGCCCCCACCTGAATCCGGAACGGCGACGTGGGAGCCGCGTGTTCGCCCGCCGGAATGCTCGGATAGCCGCGCGTTCCAGATACGATCTGCACGCCCGGATGATCCGAAGTCAACGTTCCGCTGATGCTGCTTACCGTATTCGGAGTACCCGTATTCTGCAACCCGATGCTCAAATCCACCGTCTCGCCCGGATTGATGATCCCGTCGCTGTTGCCCGACGTTCCGCCGCTGTTGTCGTCATCCACGGTTACGTCGTAAAAAGCGAGCGAAGCCGCCGGCTGAGTCACCTCGATTGAGTCTACGTAGGGAATGAGATCGTCGTCGGTTACCGTGATCTTCATGTAGCCCGTGGTGGGGACGTTGATCGGTAAATCAATCATCCCGGCTGCGTTCGTGTAGCCGCGGGCAAACGTCTCGGTTCCCTTCAGGAGTCCGACCAGCGCGTTCGCCACCGGACTTCCGCCCAGAGTGACGGTAACGCTCACGTGATTCGTCCCGCGATCCACGCGATTGGGACGGGTTACGCTCGGTGAGTGAGGGACCGAGAGTCGAAGCGGCACCGCCGGATCGCCCATCAGATTCATCCAATAGCTGAAATTGTTCACATCTCCTTGATGGCCGTATTCCCAGTAGTTCTTGTAGAGCTCCAGTTTCCCGCCGATGACCGCGATTCCCTGTTCATGGACTCTGAGGACGTACAGGGCATACATCACGCCCGCATCCACAATATTATTGTAGGGAACGTGAGTGCCCGTTCCGTAGAGACCGACGCAGCCGATGGCTCCGATCGGGCTCGAGGACGACCCGCGCCGCACCCATTCCTCGGAAAGCGCGGCCCCCGATGCGAAATTGCCGGTTCCACAGGTAATCACCATCACAAACGGAGACATGCGGTTCGACGTCAGACCGTCCAAATCCGACGAGTAGAATTCGCCGATCCAGGACATCCGATCATTGAAAACACAAATCCCGTTCGCAATACGCGTCTGCAGAATCGCCGTGTTGATGTGACTCGGAAAAACGTCGAACGGCACCTCGTGCATCCCGTGCTGCAGCATGATGTGACGGGTGTAACGTTTCATGGAAGGATTCGAGGGAACCGATCCGGTGTGCGCCGCGCACCACGCCCGCGTAAACCACGTGGTGTCCGCTACCGACGGATTGGCCTCATAGTCAATCGTTTTCGCGACCACCGCCGAAAGCTCCGCGCCCGTGCGCACCGAGATGCGGCCCACCGCAATATCGGGAACCGGATCGGGATTCGGTCCGCCTCCGAACGCGCCGAAATAGTTGTCGAATTGATACGGATAGACGTAGTGTGTGATCAGGTCGAAACCGCCCGTCCCGTCCGGATCACCCACCAGCGTCACGAATTCCAATTGCCCGTTGCTGGCCAGATATTGGCTGCTGATGTAGTTGCGAATCGAGAGCGCCGTGTCGCTGCTCATCGGAATGTCGTTCAAGGTGACGTAGGAAGCGTCTATCCCCTTCTTCCGCCGCCAGTCAACCAGCTTCTGAATCTGAGCTAAGACCGTAGCGTCATTCCGGCATACAATGAGCTGACCTCCCGGCACCACCGGCAGTTCGTCCAGCGCGCTCCCCCGGAAATTCTCAAAGCGGCTGTACAGCTTCTTGAATCCCGGCGTGATCGAAGTCGGAACGTGCCCGATTTCGTTCTCGCCCGTTCCACCGGTATTCTCGATCGCCACTTCGAGATGATCGTAGACTCGCATTTCCCCCGTCACCGGATTGACCTGCACCGGATGAATCACCAGCACCACGAATCGCACGTCGCGGAGCGTGGCCGGTTCCGTCATCTCCACCACGTTTTCCGGATACCAGCGATTTGCGGCATACACGGCTTCGTTGCGGGCGGTCAGCCCCTCATTCTCATTCTCCGCATTCAACCGCTGCATCGGCAGCGGGTGCTGCGATAATGTCTCAATGTGGTGTGATTCACTGATGAGCGATGCCGCGAACTGTCCCCGGTTGCCCACCATCACCAATCGCGTGACGCGCGGCAGCTCCGGAGCGCCCGGATCAAGCAGCGAACCTTCGCCGCTCATTCGAACCGTCGAGTACTCTCGCCCCTCGAACTCGGCCGTTCCGATTTCGAGCGGTGGATTCCCGAACTCGATCCGCACGGCATCGGGGTTTCCGCTGATCACCCGTGTTGGCATCGCCACCGCTTCCGCCGGATCCGATAGCGCGTGAAAATTCGCCGGAAGAGGATTCGCTTCTTGCCCAAGCCGTTCGATTGGCGCTCCAAAAACCGAAGCGGCAATCATACAAGCCACCACCATCAATGTTGTCAAGAGCCGCATGTGCCTGATCCTTCCGCTGGTCTTGATCCGTTGTCGTTTTCTGTGTCCGACTGTTCCTAACCCATCCTAACTGTAACCATTAAATATACATCCAAAGTCCCGCGTAGTCAACCGGCAGCCTCTGTGTCACTACCGCTCTAACACGCTGTTCTTCTTCATGGTTTACGCCATTATGCCAAGATTTGACCGGACCGATTCTCGCTGCCTCTGTCCCTGCCGCCGTTAAACGCCGCCTATGGTGATCCTCAAGGGCGAGAGACAGGCCATTGACCTGTCTCCCGGATTGCTCAAACTGTTGGATCCTATTACATGAACCATTTCTTCCGGCGGTAAACCGCGTCTCCGAACTCCCGCATGAATTGCATCTCCTCCGCTGTCATCGGTCCTTGTTCCAGTGCCGCGATGTTCTCCTTCAATTGTCTCACATTGCTCGGCCCCGTCAGACAAACGTCAACGTTTTCATTCGAAAGCACGAAACGGTAGCACTGCCCCGCCGTCGGAACTCCGCGTTCCTTCGGCCAGCCGCCCGGCCGGCGCAGGAGATAGCGCCAGCGCGTCGCCGTGTAACTGATGAGGCCGGGATTGTGTTTCGTCAGATGCGGAAAGATGTCCCGCTCCGCCCCGCGATGCGCCGCATTATACCGAATCATCAGCGAATTCAGAACTCCCTCGTCCGCCAGTCGCCCCGCTAATTTTCGATCATGTGTAGAGAGACCGATCGCCCGCACTTTTCCTTCGTCGCGGAAGCGACATAATTCCTCAACGACCCGATCGGGAAACTGTTCCGGTTTCATCACTCCCAAAAACAGAAACACGTCAATGTAATCCGTTCCGAATTGCCGCAGTCGTTTTTCGAGCGTTCGCCGGAGATTCGGATAACCCCGCAGAAGATTGTAGGCTCCGGTCGCCAGAACCACCTCTTTGCGACGGTCGCCAAACACGTCGCGCAGCGTGCGCACCGTCTGCCCGTCGAATCCGTAGGCGAAGAACAAGTTGACTCCATGATCGAGCGCGTAATGAAAGGTGTCGCGTCCCGGCCGGTACGTTCCCGACATCCCCAGCCGGCCCACCGAGATTCCCGTGCTGCCGAAGAGGGTGGTTGTGAAGGACTGTCCGCTGGTGTTCATTTCACGGGTCTCGTCTTGATGATCGCTCAAGTGCATCAAAGTGTCACTATGCGTCCCCGTATACCTGCGGCGGGGCCAGATGATCGGGGTAGCGCTCGCGGAGCATCTTTCGCGCCAGATAACAAAGATGACAGGCATCTATGTACTGCCCTTCCAAAGGCAACCGATACTCCCGTACCAGCGCCGCCGGGCCGCCGCGCATGAGCGGACCGATGATCGGCTCCGTTGCCGGTTGATATTCTCGAACAATCTCGGCCAGCGACTTCTCCTTCAGATTTCCCGCCACCACGCCCTGACACGAATACAAGTATCCGAACGGATCGAGATGCAATCGGCCGATCTTCTCAAAATCCTCGTCCGGACACTCATCAAAACTGTCCCACGATTTTCGCGGCAGATTTTCGTCCGCCAGTTTTTCCACCGCCCGCCCGCGAAAACGAACGTCCCCGCCCAACACCGGCGCGCCCTTTTCCTTGCCGTCGCAGATTCCGCGCGGTGGTTCGATGCAGATCGTCCCCACGTTGATCCCCAGATTCCGCGCCGCCTCCGCCGTCCGCGCCGCCGGAGTGATCTCCTCCGACTCGTCGGAGTGAAACGTGTCGTCGCTCACCGATACCGACGATAATCCCGCCTCGAGCAAAGGCTTCAGCCAGACTTCCGCGTCCTCGACCGTCACCGCAAAGTACCCGTTCGTGACGATTCCAATCTCCAATCCCAGCCGGGATGCCTCGCGAATGACCTCCACCATGATCGGATAGTGCAGGAACGGCTCGCCGCCTTCGAGATAAATCTCGTTCACGGTTCCCAGTTCCCGCGCTTGCCGAACCGCATCCAGCGCCATCGCCAGCGGCATCGTCGCCTCCGCTTTCGGCGACGAATACACGAAGCAGTGATCGCACTCGTACAGGCAGCGATAGGTGAGCAGCAGGTGAAGACCGGTGAGTATCATGATGATCGCCCGCACGAACTCGTTTGAGCTTCGTTCATAATCCGAAGGTAACAAAAAACCACTGAAAAGTCAACCATAGCAGACTTGATAGCGCTGCCTTAAACGTCAGATGAGGAGTGCATGAATCCTCCCGGCGGTGACTCTCCAGAGTCACCCCTCAAGAAA
>JAHJDG010000171.1 GCA_018812265.1 bacterium
AATCAAAGGCGCCGCTTGCGTCCAAAACGCCTCCGATAACACCCAACTCTTGCGGAACATCCAACCTCCTCAACCTTGATGCCCGCAAGATACTGAAATCGGCTCCTCCCCGTCAAGTGTTATTTTGATATAGGCTCAAAGTGGAGGGAAATGAAGTCCGGTCTTCATCCTTCCGCCTTCATCCTTCGCTACGAACTTCATCGTCAGCCCGGAATGGGTAACAAAGTACGTCGCCCTGCCCGCCTGACAACGAAACGCAAACTCCCCCTCCCACTGACCGAGGTTGGGAACGAAACACGCCGGCCCGAGGGCCAGAACCGAAAACGGAACGAGAAAAAGAAATATGCGCAACAGTTTCATCGCCGAACCTATGGAAGAATTATCCGAACATCACGAGGTACGCTCCCGCCACCGCGAAGACAATCGCCAGCACCCGCTGAAGATCAATCGGCTCGCGCAGCAGCAGGAACGCGAAAATGAACACGAACACGTTGCTGCTCTGATGCAACGCCGAAGCGGTGGAGACCTGCGCGAACTTGAGACTGCCCAGCCAGAGAATCATCGAAACGTACGCTCCGACAAACGATCCCGAGAACATGTACCCCCAATGCCGCACCGAGGTCGCCGTGAGAGCGATGCCTCGCCAGTCGCGATGCAGGAAAAGAATGGGAAGGAGAACCACGATGCCGCCCAAGAGCCGCCACTCGGTTACCCATAAAAGCGGCGAGCGCGACAGAATCGGCTTGATCAGAATCACGCTGGCCGCCATCAGAAACACTGCCAGAAACGCCCACAAAATCCCCGCCCAGAGCTGCGCCCGCGATAGATGTCCCGCCCGCTTGCCGAGCGTAATTCCCACCACCGCCAGGACAATCATGGCCGCGCCGATCACCTGCCAAAGCGTCAGCCGCTCGCCGAGGAAAATCAGCGACAGCGAAATCATCGAGGGACTGTAGAGGCAATCGGCGATGGCCGACAGTCCCGCTCCCAGCCGGTTGAGGCTCATGAAAAAGAGCGTGTCGGCGATCCCGATCCCGAGCGCGCCGCTGATCAGCAGCAACAGATACTCGCGTTTCGGCAGCGGCAGCCACAGCGAGTCGCCCACGATCCACATCGTGGGAATAATGAGCGCGGCGGCCAGAACGTTCTTGAAAAGATTGAGAGCGATCGGGTGAACGTGCTCGCCGCTCTTCTTGAAAAGAATCACCGCGAACGCCCACACCAGGGCGGTGCACAGAGCCAGAATCTCACCGAAATACGGAACAGGTGGAGTCATTTAAGATTTCCGATCGGGTCGGCGCGCCTATCCGCGGCGGCCTTCGAAGATGGCCAGCGCTTCGGGCAAATGGTTCTCGAGTTCGCGGATGCGGCGCGTGTCCATGGGATGCGTGGACAACCACTCGGGTGGCGTTCCGCCGCGCCGATCACTCCACGCCTTGAATCGCTGCCAGAAGGCAACCGCCTCGCGCGGATCGTAACCCGCCTTCGCCATGTAGATCAGTCCCATGTAGTCGGCTTCCAGCTCGTGCTTGCGGCTGTAGGGCAGCATGACGCCGATCGTCGCCCCTACGCCATAGGCGGTCATCGCAAGTTGACGGGTCTGTTCGGGCTTATCGCGTAGGGCAACCGACAGCGCCACCCCGCCCAGTTCCGCCACCAGCGACTGACTCATCCGTTCTCCGCCATGCCGGGCCACCGCATGGGCAACCTCATGACTGACGACCACCGCCAAACCGGCCTCGCTCTGCGTGAGTGGCAGAATTCCTGTATAAATTCCCACTTTTCCGCCCGGCAAACAGAAGGCATTGGGCGTGTCATCGGCCTTGAACGCGACGAACTCCCATTCTGCATTAGGTAAATGAACCTGCGAGGCGATTCGTTGTCCGACCCGCTGCACAAGCTCGATCTGCGCCGGATCGGTGGACTGTGCCGTCTCCGACTTGATCTGACGGAACGCGTCGAAACCGAGCTGCGCTTCCTCTTGCGGCGACAGCAGCATCAATCCCTTGCGTCCGGTCTGCGGATTCGTGTAGCAGGCAACAATGATAAGGCACAAGCCCGCCACCGCCAGGATAGTCATCAGGAAACGTCTTTTTCGCATGGCGATTCTCTCCCATATTGTATTATACATCCGAGACGAAAAACGTTTATTCCACCGGTCTGAGCGTCCAATACTTGCCATCCAAATACACAAGCTGTTCGGTCGGAAACATCTCCGGACGGCGCGATGGATCATTCGGCCGTTCCGTTCCATGCACGCCGACCACCTCGGCCAGAAACACGTGGTGTGTACCCAGTTCCAGCTCATGCTGGACACGGCAGGCCAGACAAAGACCGAACTCGGCGATCATGGGAGCGCTTTCGAGCGGCGGGCACGGCACCGCCGTCAGTCCGAGATCATCGAATTTGTTCGTATCCCGACCGGAAACGGATCCGCAGTGAACGACCGCCTTGAGATCGGAAACCCGCGGCAGGTTGACCGTGAACTCCCAGTTCCCATGGATGAGCCGATGGCTGTAGCGCGAACCGCGGACGGCCACACTCACCATCGGCGGTTGCGAACAAACCGTCCCGAACCACGAGCAGGTGATGAGATTGGGCTTCTCGACCGTCCCGCAACCGATCACCACCGCCGGGGCCGGAAACGAATGAACAAACGGAGGCAGGGAAGTTTTCATAGTGTTACCAGTGGTTCCGGTGAATGCGCGCCTCGTCGTAGCGACGCTCTTGAGGCACCTGTTCCCCCGGATGTCCGACCGGGATGAGCGATACTGGCACCACGAACTCGGGAAGAGGAATGAGCCTCCGCACCGCCGCTTCCCGCTCCGGATGAGGATGGAGCCCGACCCACACCGACCCCAAACCGAGGGCATGAGCGGCCAAGAGGACGTTTTCGGTTGCGGCGGAACAGTCCTCGATCCAATAATGCTGATATTTCAGATTGCGCGTGTCGGCGCAAACCAGAATCGCCATTGGTGCGCTGGTGAGCATCCGGGCGAACGGATGGAATTTGGGAATCTCGTCAAGGATCGCCCGTTCGGTGATAATCACGAAGTGCCAGGGCTGCTGGTTGCCCGCCGAGGGAGCGCTCATGGCAGCCTCCAAGAGAATTCGGAGGTGGCCATCTGAAACGGATTCGGGAGTGTATTGCCGGATGCTCCGGCGGTGAGGATGACGTCAATGGCTTCCATAGTTGTCCCTATTGAGAGATGGAGGGGGGGATTCTATCGTGAAGAATATCGCAAACCAGCCAAAAAGCTCTTCGGAATAGCGGGATTTGGTGGAATATAGCGAGTTCACGGTGCATTCGCAAAGCGGTTTGCGGATTCAGCAGTCTCCGGGACAGTTGATTTTGCGGAAGCGAAATCGTAAATTTCAAAGTTACATTCGCATCGCTGACGAACGTCGGATGGAATCCGGAGAGGTTCTGAAAGCTTGAAGCAGCTTCTGAAAAGCGCTACCGGTCTGATCGGACTCGGGCTCTTCGCCTACCTGTTCATCTTCTTTGCCTGGGATGCCACCAAGATCGTCTCCTGGCAGAGATCGGGCGTGGTCGGATCGCACCTCCAATTAGCCGCCGACAGCACGCTGACCTTTCAGATCGTGGACTCCACGGATTTCCTGAAACCCCCTCGGCCTCATGTGGGGGATACGCTGCTCTCGATAGAGGATACTTCTACCAGTCGGGCGGCTTGGGCGGCACGGTTCAACAGTCCCAACAAACCCTGGCAAGAAATTCCCATCCGTTACCTCCATGCCGGGGACACCCTCACTGCCGACATCGTCCCCGCCCCGCCCCGGATTACCTCTTCCTCTCTGGTCATTCTGCTGCAGTGCCTGCGTTTCCTGATTACTTTCCTCTATGTGTCGGTGGCCCTGTGGGCCTTCTTCCGGCGGCCCGACTCGGCGGCCGTGCGGGTTCTGGCCTTGTTCTGTTTCGCGATGGCCGGGCTGATGATCTCCGGCGTGAACATCCTCTCGGATGAATACGCGTCCTTCGATATCCCGCTCAAAGACCTTATCCGCAATTTACTGGACTACTTGTCCTCGATTTTTAGCGCCCTCTGGCTGCACCTGACGTTCCTGTTTCCGCATCCGGTGCGGCTCATGCAAAAGCGGCCGGTGCTGGCCCATTTGATCTGCTATCTGCCGGTGGCTCTGGTGCTGGCGGTGGTCTCGTACGTGCAGGCGGCCGGATTGGCCGTTAATATTACCACACCGGTAATGACCGTTTTTGGAGGTCAGGTCGTGGCCGGACTGACGATTCTGGTCGTGAGACACGTGCGCGGGCGAAGCCATCTGGAACGCCGCCAGACCCGTCTGGTGATCTGGGGATCGGGCTTCGGCTTAACCGTCCTGATCGCGCTCATCGTGTTCTCGCAGGTCTTTCAGGAATGGCTGCTCACCAATCCGCGGAGTATGTTGATCGCGATCAACTTCGCGTTCGCCGCGCTCCTCGCGTCCCCCGTGTCGTTCGCCTATGCCTTCAACCGCTACCGGCTGCTCGAGGTGGAGGCCCGATTGCGGCGCGGCACGCGTTATGTCCTTGCCATCGCCGCCCTTGTTGCCGCGATGACCGTTATGGGATTCGCGGTCGGAACGTTTGCACGCCGGTACTTCGGAGAAGAGGGCGGAACTCTGGCCGTGCTGGTGGCGGTGCTCGCGGCTTTCAGCATCTTCCCGCTTCTGCGTGCGGCCCGCGTATTTCTCGAACGGCGGCTCTATCCCGAGCGGCAGCGATTGCGGGGCATGTTCCACGACTTCCTGCAGCAGGCGTTCACCGTCACCGACAGCCGCGCTTTCTGGAAACAGATCGAAATCCGCTTCGAGCAGGGCTTGGCCGTGCGCGGAGTCTTCCCGGTTGTCCGCGCGCGGGACAACGGACATTTTCTGTGTCGCGAATCGGAAGAAACTCCCTTCCATACCGAGAGCCTGCTCGTCGAACATCTCGAACGCGAACCGCGGCCACTGATGGTTGATGAGGCCATCGCCAGCCTGCGGGTTCCTCTGAGCATCGAGGAATCCACTTGGCTCTCCGATCGGCGAATCGCCCTCGTGCTTCCGTTAATCACTCACTCGCGGCTGGTCGGTTTCTTGGGATTGGGAAGCAAGACCGAGCAGGACGATTACGCAGCCGAAGAACTTCAAATTCTGAGTTCTCTCGCTTCACAAGTAGCGCTGGCCAGCGAGAACATCCGGCTCATCGAAGAGAACGTCGGCAAGCGGCGGCTCGAAGAACAACTGGAAATGGCTCGTCGCATCCAGAGCGGATTCCTGCCCACCGAAATTCCGCCCACTCCCGGTTTGGAAATTGCCGCCCGCAGCCGCTTCTGTCTGGAAGTGGCCGGCGACTACTTCGACATTATTCCGCTGGAGAACGGCGAAACCGTGATGGCGGTCGGTGACGTTTCCGGTAAGGGCGCGGGCGCGGCTATGCTAATGGCCAATCTTCAGGCGTCGCTGCGCACTGCCGTCGGCATGGGCGTCTCGCTGACCGACGTCGTCGCTCGCATCAACGACCTCACCCACCGCAACACACCGCCCGAAGAGTATATCACCTTCTTCGTGGGAACCTTCCGGCCCGATACCCATCAATTCCGCTACGTCAACGCCGGTCACAATCCGCCCCTCGTTCGTCATCACGACGGTACGATCCGAGTATTGCACGAAGGCGGATTGCTGTTAGGAGTCATGCGCGGCGTTGCGTATGAGGAAGGAGAAGTGACCATCGCTCCCGGCGAACTCTTGCTCATGTACACCGACGGCGTCAGCGAAGCGATGAACGAGCGCGACGAGGAATTCGGCGAGCAGCGCATCCGCGAGCTGCTCGAACGGGCGAACGCGCTCAGCCCCCAGGAGGCCTTGGAGGCTCTCGAGGCGGACGTGGCGCATCATTCCCACCGCACGACCCTCGACGACGACTTCACCCTCCTCCTCGCCCGCGCCAGGTAGTGCCGCACTGCTGTGCGCTTCTTTCCGTAGCGCCGCATGGATATGCGCGAATTGCCGTAGCGCTGCATTGCTGTGCGCCTCTTCCCGTAGCCCCGCATGGATATGCGCAATCCCCGTAGCGCTGCACTGCCGTGTGCCTACTCACATCAGCCATAGATGCTAACGGCAGTCTGCCCGTAGCCGCAGTCTTTGGCCCGCCTCGTTGTTTCACACGGCAGTGTGTTTTGTAGCCGCCGATTCATCGCGCCCTTCCCCCCAAATCTTCGATTTAGGGGGAATACAATGGTATTCAGCTAAATATCTTACCGAGTCCGCACCCTTCCCAATAGAGGCATCCTAATTGTCTGAGTTCAATCCACAATCTCCACGACCTGAGCAATCTCCTTTTAGAACACCGAAGCAATATGCAGTTTACGAACGCATTCTGCGTCTGCTTGGCGACACAGTTGCCACCTACTGGCGCGATGCTTGTGATATTGCGAATAATCACGATTTCAGAACAAAGTGCAACCTTGTATTTCACTTATTAAGGGAGATAGACGGCTACATCCGCGAATTGGCTTATCCTGTAAGCGATAAAAGCAAGAAAGATGACGATACTGAATGCCAGAGGGCAGATCACGAGGCCTCTATTGACGAAGTTGCGAAGGTGCTCGGGCTTTATAACGACCCAGTAATCAAGGAATGGAAGAAAGTCAGGGAATTTTACAAATATGCACATCGAGCAAGTCTTCAGACAATCAGGTCTTTCGATGAAGGGAGTTGGAACACTTATGAGAGAGTGATTGAGGTCTTGCTTCATCGAATTGAATCCAGGTATTCCGATTTCGAGAAGACCATTGACCTACTTGTCAATAAGAAACATCCGACGGCTGCAGATCTAACAATTCTTGGAACAAGAGTTCCGCATTCACCAGTATCACTCAGCCGATTTTTCAACAAACTTCAACACCCTGAGTGGATCACAGGGCTTCGGAAAAAAGGCTATTTCAATCCTCCACAGGCTGAACAGGGCGTCGAATATGCCTGGTTCCCCCTTTGGCCCGCATCGGACTATCTGGTTAGAATGTCACCAAAGGCTCCCGATGTAGTTGCAGAAATATATCAATCAATGGACACAAATCACCCTCGCGTGTTCATTGATATGATGAGGGCCGCAACAAGCATGGCTCCAGACCTTGCAGCCAACATGCTCGTCAATTCACATGTCTTAGAAAAACTCACACAGTTGAAATTCCCCGAAAACGAAGTTTCAGGCGGCATCGTACACCTAATCAAAGGTAAGCAGATTGATGCCGCACTACAAATCATGAAAAAAGTGTTCGCTTTGCGGAAAGGCGAGGAGTATGGTCTTAGGCAAACCGAGAGCGTTCTGGGGACCGAGGTATGGCACTATCAGAAAGCATTGAAGAGCTCAACTGATGCGCTGCAAACTGAGTATTGTGATGCTGCAATCAGTTTTTTGCTAGAATTGCTGGAATACGTTTGTGATTTGCAGGGGAGGAAATCTCCAGATGATGCTTCGAGCTTCTGGCTACCTGCAATGGAGACCAACGCACAGAATTTGTATTCCACTGGCTTTGAGGTAGTGATCCTCCACACTCTGCTAAATACGTACGAGAGTGAGCTAAATCGGAGTCCAGACAGGCTTGCGGAGTTCATTGGAGTCCTCGAAACAAAAGAGTTCAACGTATTTGAACGAATTTTGTTACACCTACTTGTTGAGCATGGTGAATCTGAACTTGGTTTGGTCACCAAGCACCTATTGTCCGAGGAAAACCTAAACAACAGAGATCTGGTGCATGAATACTCTCGACTCTTACGAAGATACTTCCCTCAATTGACCCAAGACAATCAGGCGAGAGTAATTTCATATATTGAATCAGGGTCGTGGAATGAAAAAGACTCGCAAGATGAATATTCAGAGAAACGAAAGAAATCCTGGCAGAGAGACAAACTGTCAATAATTCGAGATACCCTTCGCGCGGAACAGGCTGAGCTTCTGCGCAGGTTGGAGGCGGAACTGGGAGAAACAGACGAGTCTGCAGAATTCGCGCACTATTTCAAGTCTTGGGTCGGACCGGAGAGCCCTCTTACTATCGAGCAACTCCGGGCGATGCCATTCGATGAGTTGCATGAGTACCTTATAAAGTGGAAAGGTGCTGCTCCGAGCGAATGGGCGCCGTCAGAGGAAGGGCTTGGGAGAGAATTGCAGAAACTCTTCGCCGAACGACCAGAATTCTATTCCAAAGAAGCAATGAGATTTGCCCAACTTGACCCAACTTACGTACGCGCATTTTTTGCGGGAATCAAAGATGGTAGAAAGAAAAATCCTAAGATTGACTGGCAGTGCCTCCTGCAATTGTGTGAATGGGTAATTCGCCAACCACGCGGCGAAAGTAGGGCTAACGACGACCTGCTCGAACGTAACCCTCACTGGGGCTGGACAAGACAGGCGATTGGCGAGGTTCTTGTGGATGGACTTCTGGAGAAATCCAATCCCTTGATTCCCGTTCATAGAACCAGAGTTTGGGAGATAGCCACCAAGCTTATTGAGGACCCGGACCCAAGCGCAGCGCGGGAGACTGCCTCGACCGATTTGCTCACACTATCAATTAATTCAGTTCGTGGATATGCATTTGAAGCAATCATGCGCTACATGGAGCGGGTAATAATAACTGAAGAATCTCTGGTACAAGAGCATAGCCCAGAACTTCGGCTGAGCTACATCCCCGAGGTAGACAAATTCCTGAAATACTTCTCAGCCAATGATCAATCGCTGATGAATCGCTATCAATTAGGCTTTTGGTTTCCATCTCTGCTCAACGTTAACATGAAATGGGCCACTAAGATCAGAGAGTCATTGTTTGCTGAGGTGTCCGATAATGTCGCGCTTCGTGAAGCCGCTTGGGAAGGGTATTCTACGCATTACCTTCCCAACCAGGAATTGGCAAGATTGCTCCGTCCAAATTATCTATGGGCGGTAGATCATTACTCACCTCCCACTGATGAGACACAATATCTGAGAACAGATCCGTACGCAAACCTCGGGAATCACCTCGCCTACATGTACCTTATTGGCAGTATGAAATTGAACGATGAGTTGCTTCGCGATTTCTATGCTAAGTCCACAGACGCTGTAAACGGACATGTTTGGGAGAACACCGCCAAACAAGCTTCGGGCAAGGACGGTGAATCACACTATAATAGAGTTAAAGAGTTCTGGCAATTCAGATTTGATGAAACTCGCAAGGACGCTCAGATACACTACAAAGAGATTAGGGCATTTGGTTGGATGTCACGGATAGAACCGCTTGATCCGATCTGGTTCCTATCCCACCTGCAACTAGTTCTTGATCTTACTCCTGATATTGAACTAGAACATTTCGTTGCAAAGAAGCTTGCTGAATTGTCAAGCGAATATCCAAGAGAGACTTTATTGTGTATTGAGAAAATGATCTTTCGATCACAATTTGCTGTCTGGAATATTGATGACGAAGCCCATGTCGTGTTCGCAAATGCACTTGCTTCGGGTGATGCTGAAGTAGCACAGCATGCCAAAGAAGCCATCAACCGTCTCATCGCTCGAGGAGACGAGAAATTTCGTGATCTCCTTTAGAATGCACTTAATCTAGACAGACTTTTCTTTGCACATTCGTGGACAATTCTGTATACTCAGACATAGAAGAGGCAATCACTCCTTTGAAGGAGATAGGGCTTGTCATTAAACAGGATGCCACAACGAAACGGCGCTCCCGCGAGCGCCGTTTCTTGTGACAGTAAATCCGCACGTCACTCGTACCTGAGCGCCTCAATCGGATCGAGCAGCGAGGCCTTGCGGGCCGGATAAAATCCGAAAAAGATTCCCACCAGACCGGAAAATCCCACCGAAACGAACGCCGCCACCGGCGAAATCTCGGTCGCCCACCCGGCCAGCTTGCTGATCGTGGCCGAGACTCCGATGCCGAGCAACACTCCTAACACGCCGCCGATCGCCGCCAAGACCACCGCCTCGGTCAGGAATTGCAGCAGAATGTCGCGCGGCCGTGCGCCCACCGCCATCCGAATTCCGATCTCGCGCGTGCGCTCGGTCACGCTGACGAGCATGATGTTCATGATGCCGATGCCGCCTACCAGCAGCGACACGAAAGCGACGGATGCCAGCAGCATCGTCATGGTGCGCGACGACTCTTCCACCGTCTGCGAAATGTCGGCCTGCGTGCGGATGATGAAATCGTCATCGTCCTTCGGCCCGATGCGATGGCGGGCGCGCAACACGTCGGTGATCTCCCCCTGCGCCTGCTCCACCAGATCGCCGCCCACCGCCGAGCCGAGAATCATGTTGATGCGCGTGTTGCCGCCCTGAAATTTCTTGGCGGCGGTAGTGAGAGGAATGATTGTGAGATCGTCCTGATCGTGTCCCATCGCCGATTGGCCCTTTTCGCCGAGCACGCCGATCACTTCAAACGGCAGGCGGCGAATGCGAATCACGCTGCCGACCGGATCGTTTCCCTCGAACAGATTATCCACCACCGTCTTGCCGACCAGACACACTTTGGCCGCGCCGCGCAGGTCGGTTTCGTTTAACATCCGCCCGCTGACGACTTCATAGCGGCGGATGTCCACGTAATCGGGTGCCACTCCCCAAAGCTGAGTGGACCAGTTGGTGTTTCCATAGATGAGCTGCGCGCCCAATCGAATGGCCGGACTGATTGCCCGCACGCTCGGACACTGCGTGCGGAGGGCGGTCGCGTCCTGCTCGGTGAGGCTGTTCACCGAGCCCCAACTGGTGCGGGTTCCGGTGCGGCTGACGGTGCCCGAAAATATCATGAATACGTTGTCACCGAGTGCGGAAATCTGCGACTGCACGGTATTGCGCGCCCCGGTGGTGATCCCGACCATGGACACCACCGCCGCCACGCCGATGATAATGCCCAGCGCAGTGAGCACGGAACGCATCTTGTTGCGGAGCAGCGCCCGCAGACACACCCGCAGGAGAACCAGAAAACTCATGCCGCTTCCTCCTGCACGATCCGCCCGTCGCTGAGTGTGATCCGGCGGCGGGCATAGGCTCCGATGTCGTGTTCGTGCGTAATCAGAATAATCGTCATGCCGTCGCGGTTCAGCTCGTCAAACAGACCCATGATCTCCTGGCTGGTATGCGTGTCCAGATTGCCGGTCGGTTCATCGGCGAGGAGCAGCGACGGACGGTTCACCAGCGCGCGGGCGATGGCCACCCGCTGCTGCTGCCCGCCGGAAAGCTGTGACGGATGATGCGTCATGCGGTCGCCCAGTCCGACGCGCTCTAAAGCTTCCCGAGCGCGCTGATGACGTTCGCGGCCTCCCAGACCCGAGTAGATCAGCGGAAGTTCGACGTTTTCGAGAGCCGACGTCCGCGCCAGCAGATTGAATCCCTGAAACACGAAACCGATGAACCGGTTACGAATTCCCGCCAGTTGCGGCCGCGACAGCCGGGATACCTCGTGCCCGTCTATGATGTAGTTGCCGCCCGTCGGACGGTCGAGACAGCCGATGATGTTCATGAGCGTGGATTTGCCGCTGCCCGATGCGCCGAGAATCGCGATGAAGTCCCCGCGCGGCACCTCCAGCGACACACCATCCAAAGCCCGGACTTCCACGTCGCCCATGCGGTAGACCTTCGTCAGATTATCTGCGCTAATCACGGATCCGTTGGCGCGGTTCATCGTCAGTGCCGCCTTCCCGGACCCATCCCCGGCATCGCTGACGCGCTGGACGCACTGACCGCCACCTGACCGACCGCCACCGAATCACCTTCATGAATCTCTCCGCCGAGAATGACCACGTGCGTGCCGTTGTTGAGTCCGGTGCGGACGCGGCACGACTCCAATTCTCCGGCGGATTTCTTCCGGTAGATCGTTCCCCAATTGGATTTCGCGCCCTCCGCGGTCATCGTCGAATCGCGCGGGTTGCCCGATCGTTCTCGCGATTCAGGAGAAACATTCTCGCGTTTCTCGTTCGGCGGACGGAACCGCAACGCCGTAGCCGGCGCGCGTAAAACGTTTTCGCGGGCCGCCGTCACGATAGTCACGTTGGCGGTCATGCCCGGACGCAATTTGAGATCGGGATTGGGCACGTCAATAATCACCGGATAGGTGACGACGTTCTGATCCACGGTAGCCGCAAAGCGAATCTGCCGGATCTTGCCCGTGAATTCGTCATCGGGATAGCTGTCCACCGTGAAACTGGCTTCCATTCCTTCGCGCAGACCGCCGATGTCGGCCTCGTCAATGTTGGTCTCGATCTGCATCTGCCGGAGGTCCTGGGCGATGGTGAACAGAGTCGGAGCCTGCAGCGACGCCGCCACCGTCTGCCCCACGTCCACGTTGCGCGAGATCACCACTCCGTCAATCGGCGAGCGAACGACCGAGTAGGTCAAGTTGACTCGCGCTCGATCCAGCGTCGCCTCGGCCTGACGGACGGCGGCTTTGGTTACGTCCACCGCCGTCAGCGCGTTATCGTAGTCCACCTGCGCGCCGAGTGACTTGTCGTACAGGTCGCGGATTCGCACCAGGTCGCGCTCGGCTTGCACCAGTGTAGCCTGCGCGCGGGCCAGATTGGCCTCATTTTCGGCCACCGCCGCCTGCAAAAAGGTCGGATCCAATCGCGCGATCACCTGTCCCTTTTCGACGGGCGAGTTGAAATCCACGAGGATTTCACGGATCGTACCCGAAACCTGCGAACCCACCGTGACGGTCGTGACGGCATTGGCGGTCCCGGTGGCGGTGACCACGGTCTGGACGCTGCCGCGATCCACAACTCCCCAGCGATACTGCGGCTTCGCATCCGACTCGCCACAGCCCGAGATCGCAAGCGAAATGGCCGCAAGGATCAACCCAACACCGAGATAGAAAGTGCGGTTTCTTGTTGACATAGGAGATGAAAACCAACTTCTGAAAATCATAGCCCTTACACTGTAGAGGATGCTTCCGGGTTCCGTGTGGCGTCCAAGTCGGGCCGCCATCCACTTGGACACATAACCGCTGGCGAGGTTTAACCGACGAAAAGCGGCGGAAGGCCAATGCGCTCCGCCGCTTGCGTGTATTCCGACCGCTCGCTCACGCATTCATGTCCGACCATCGCTTGGCCATGCGACTGAAGATGACCAGCGCTACCACCGCCACCACCCCCACGCAGGCGAACGGAATCCAGACGTAAAGATGCGGGGAATAGGTGTTCCAAAGCAGGTTGGTGGCTTCCACCGCGTTAAGGCCGGTCGCCTCCTGAAGCTTGACCATCGCCTCGGTGCGCGACACTCCGAGCAGTCCGGCCAGCACGTCGGGATCTCCGTTCCACGATTTTCCCTGTCCCAGTGGAGTGTGTTCCAGCAGGTATCTCTGCGCCAGCACGGCCTTCTCGCCGTAGTGGCCATAAACGTGGCCCGCCAGCTTTGAGCCGAAGAATCCGCCGATTCCCACCGGAATGTTCACATAGCCCAGATAGAGTCCCTTCTTTCCCGGCGGCGCGATCAGTCCCAGATATTCATTCTTCTTCGGCCCGGTGAGCATCTCTCCCAGCGAGAAGAAGACCACGCCCAACAGGAAGATCCAGCCGCTGGCCGTCAGTCCCGCCACCAAAATGCCGACGGTGGCGACGATCATCCCGATCACCATCGCTTCCAGCGTCCGCATTCTCCGCACCATCCATGACACCGGAATCATGATGCACACGATGAGCAGCGAATTGAGCGAGAGCATATTCTGCTGCAAGACCTGCCAGCCGCGATCGGTCTCGTGCGAGAGGAACTGCGGCAGCATCGCCGACAAGGCCGAGCTGTCAATCCAGTCGGTGAGGAAGTTGGGATGCAGATCCCAGAGCTGGTACATCATCAGCCAGAAACAGGACATGATGAGCAGCCAGGCGACCAGCCGCGGCTCGAAGATGTTCTTGATCGTGCGGACGAACACCTGAATCGGAGTCTCCGTCTTGGAAGCGCCCGACGCAAAATCCTTGAAGGTCAGCAGCCAGAGATAGTTGCAGGCTGTGATTCCGGCCGACGTGAGAAAAATCGCCTTCCAGCCCAATCCCACCTGCAAGAGACCTGCCAGTGGATGAGCAATGAACGCTCCGACGTTGACGATCCAGTAGAAGATTCCCCAGCCGACCGACGAGTTTTCCTTGGTCAGATTCTGAGCCAGCGAGCCTTGCAGTCCCGGCTTGAAGAAGGCGGTTCCGGTGGCCAGAACCAGCACGCCTCCGAAAAATCCCCAGAACGTTCTCAGATAGGCCATCAGCACGAATCCGATGATGTTCATCGTCACCGAGAACGCAATCGTCTTCTTGTAGCCGTAGCGATCCGCGTACCCGCCGGTGAACATCGGCAGCACCGACTGGAAGACGAACCACCACGCGAAGATGGTGCCCTTCTGAGCGGCCGTAAAATGAAGTCCGCCCGGATCGTCGGCCTGCATGATGTACACGGCCACCACGGTGCGGACGAGAAAATACGCCATCCGCTCGAACATCTCGATTCCGCACAGCATCCAGTAGCCGTGGCGGAAGCCGAACATGCTGAACTCCTTCTTGGGCGAAGGGCTGACAGTTGCGTTGGTCACAGTGGGAAGTTCCTACGAGAATGTCTATTGTTTAGACGGGTATCACGCGTTCATGTCATCCCATCGCCTCGCCATGCGGGCGAAGATGATGAGAGCGATAATCGCCACCACACCGATCGCGGCGAAGGGAATCCATACGTAGAGATGCGGTGAATACGTGTTCCAGAGGAGATGCGTGGCCTGCACCGGATCGAGTCCGGTAACCTCCTGCAGCTTGACCATCGCTTCAGTCCGCCCGACTCCGATCAGCCCCGCCAGCGCGTCGGGATCGCCGTTCCAGAGTTTGCCCTGTCCCAGTGGCGTGTGTTCCAGCAGGTATCGCTGCGCGAGCACCGCCTTCTCGCCGTAATGTCCGTAAAGATGCCCGGCCAGCTTCGATCCCACGAATCCGCCGATGCCGACCGGAATATTCACATAGCCGAGATACAGCCCCTTCTTCCCCGGCGGAGCGATCAGACCCAGATACTCGTTCTTTTTCGGCCCGGTCAGCATCTCGCCCGCCGAGAAGAACACCACTCCGAGAAGAAATATCCAACCGCTGGCCGTCAGGCCCGCCACTAAAACACCGCCGGTGGCCACGATCATGCCGATCACCATCGCTTCCAGCGTCCGTATCCGCCGCACCACCCACGACACCGGAATCATGAACAGCACGATCAGAATCGCGTTCAGATTCAGCAGGTTTTCCTGCAGAACCTGTAATCCCCGGTCGGTCATGTGCGTCAGCGCGTCGGGAATCAGCACCGCAATCGAACCGCTGTCCGTCCAGTCGGTCAGGAAATTGGGATGCAGGTCCCAGAGCTGGTACATCATGAGCCAGAAACAGGACATGATCAGCAGCCACGCGATCAGCCGCGGTTCGACGATGTTCTTGATCGTGCGTTTGAACACCTGTACTGGAGTCTCCGTTTTCGAGGCCCCCGACGGAAAATCCTTGAAAGTGAACAACAGGAGATAGTTGCAGGCCGTGGCCGCCGCCGAAAACAGGAATACGTATTTCCAGCCCAGGTCCGAGCGCAACAGGCCAGCCACCGGAAACGCGATCATCGAGCCGACGTTCACGATCCAGTAGAAGAATCCCCAGCCCACCGATGAATTACTCTTGTTCAGATTCTGGGCCAGCGATCCTTGCAGCGACGGCTTGAAGAAAGCCGTCCCCGTGGCCAGCACCATCACTCCGAAGAAGAAAGACCAATACGTCCGCATATACGCCATCAGCACGTAGCCGATGATGTTCATGGTCACCGAGAAGGCCAGCGTCTTCTTGTAGCCGTAGCGGTCGGCGTAGCCGCCGGTGAACATCGGCAGCACCGACTGGAAGACGAACCACCAGGCGTAGATGCTGCCCTTCTGCGCGGCCGTGAAGTGCAATCCGCCCGGATCATCGGCCTGCAGGATGTACACAGCCACCACCGACCGCACGCAGAAATAGGCCAGCCGCTCGAACATCTCGATCGAGCACAGCATCCAATAGCCGAATTTGAAACCAAACAGCGAGAATTCGCGTTTCTCAAGGGATTCGGTCACGGAACACCCTTAGGGGAGTTTGAACGACCGGAAGGGGTCAGGATTGCCGGAAAGGCGGATACGAGAATTTCCGCCAATTTACCTATTCTCAGATCGAAAAGCAACCTTTTCCGATGGGCAAGGGGGCGTAGCGCCGCATGGATATGCGCAAAAAAAGGCCGCGGGAGGGCGAAGCCCTCACCGCGGCCTAGGCAGGGGAAATTCTCGTAAACGGAATTAGAACTTACTGATCTCGGCGTCGTCGAGCGGAATCGCCCTGGCGGGGGTCTCGACTTTGGCTCTCCTCGGCGGAGCGGTCGGCCGTTCGGGCTTGCGAAGGGCTGGCTTCCGCGTGGCGGTGTAGTCACGGCGGTCCATACCCATGTCAATGCCTTTGCCGTTGACCAGCATCATGAGCTCGTTGACCAGATCGCGCAATGTCTCCGATTGCGCGGAGGCTTCTTCCGAGGCCGAGGCCGCTTCCTCGGCGTTGGCGGCATTAGCCTGAGTCACCTGATTCATCTGGTTCACGGCCGTGTTGATCTGTTCCAGACCGCGCGATTGTTCGTCGGAAGCCGCCGCCACTTCATTGACCAAATTGGCTACCTTCGACGCCGAATTCGAAACGTCTTCGAGGGCGGTCTTGAGCGTACCGACAATCTGCACGCCGCCGTCTACGCGATTGACGTTATCTTCGATCAGCGCACCGGTGTTCTTGGCCGCTTCCGCCGCCCGCATCGCCAGATTGCGCACCTCTTCGGCCACCACCGCGAAACCCTTGCCGGCTTCTCCGGCGCGGGCCGCCTCGACGGCGGCGTTCAGCGCAAGCAGGTTGGTCTGGAACGCGATTTCGTCAATCGTCTTGATGATCTTCGACGTCTGGTCGGAAGCGCTCTTGATTTCCCTCATGGCGGCATCCATGCCGTCGGCTCCCTGCGAAGCCTTGGCAACCATGCTGGTCGCCTCTTTCATCAGTTGAGCCACGGTCTTGGCATTGTCGGCGTTCTGCTTGGTCATGGCCGACAGCTCTTCCACGCTCGAGCTGGTTTCCTCAATCGAAGCCGCCTGCTCCTGCGAGCCTTCGGCTACGCCTTGGGCCGCCGACGAAACCTGTCCGGACGCGGCGGCAATCTGGTTGGCTCCCTCGCCGGCCGAATCCACCACCTTACGTAGCGCCCGCCCGATGCTGCGAATAATAACGGTGGCCGTCACCATGCCTACGATCAAGGCAACAATTCCGATCAGCAGGACGGCCCGCGAAGTCGAAGCGGCGGTGGCTTTCATGTTCGTTTCCGCCGTGCTGACCTCCTTGCCGACCACGCCCCGGACTTCGTGCAAGTGATTTCGCACTTCCGTCAGAAGCGGCAGCGTGTTTGTGGTGTAAACGTGGCTCGCGTGTTCCCAACGCGCAGCATCGTTCGATGCAAGACACTTGTCCATCTCCTTGGCGGTCTCGTGCAGCTTATAGTGCGGCTCTTCGATGGCTTTGAGCATGTGCGCGAGCTGCGGATAGTGCTTCTCGACCTCGCGCCGTACTTCGCCGTACAACCATTTACCGAAACCGCACTGGTGATCGTCCACCTGCACACCCAATTCATGGGCTTGTTCCTTCGAGAGCACCTCGGATACCTTGGCCGCCCACATGAGATGGTCAATCTCACGCTGGTCAAGCATCGCCTGTGTCTCCTCGCCGTACAGAAGGCCGTGCAGCGCACCCGACATCGAGTTGACGCCCGTGTAGGACCACACGGCCACCACGAGCAAGAACACGAGAATCACACCGCTCCCCAGAGCGATCCGCTTCCCGATCGTCAAACTTGAGAAGTTCATGTTACGACTCCTGTGAAAATTCTATTTCTGATGGATGATGCTTCTGTAGTATGGATCAGTGCATGGAGGTCAGACCTGCGCCTCCATCTCCGACAGGACCCGGTCAATGTCGAGCAGGATCTTCACCTGCCCCTTGATCTTGGCCATGCCCAAAACGATCGCCTGATCCACGGTGATCCCGACGTTGGGGGAGTCCTCGATCTCTTCGCCGCGAATGTCCAAGACTTCCGAGACTCGATCCACCACCAGCCCGATCAGTTGCCCCTGAACGTCCACTACGATGATGCAGGTTTCCGAGGTCTGCTCGGCTTCCGGCATCCCGAACTTCAACCGGATATTCACCACCGGTATGACCTTGCCGCGAAGGTTGATGACCCCTTTCACGTAGGCTGGCATGTTGGGTACCGCCGTGGTGGACATCATTCCAATGATCTCGCGAACCTTGAGGATCTCGATTCCGTATTCCTCCTTGCCGAGACCAAACGTCAAATACTTCCCCGCCCGCACCTCAGTGACGGTTCCCGGGGCGGATGCTGTGGCCTGCCCGCTCATAGGCTGCCTCCTTCGGCTTATGTTCTATTGCTGAACTCTGGCGATCGCGTTTGAATGGGGTCAGAATACTCTCTTTCACCTAAATACATTCCGGCTGTGAGTATCTGGGTGCCCTGTGCGATATCCCAGTCGCATTAAGGCAATTAGTGTGACGCACATGAGACCTCATCATCCATTATGTGAAATTCATATCAATATGGATCACGTTATCCATAATGCGTGATTTACTTCACTTGATAAAACAATGAATTTCAACAGCTTCGTAAATGTCCGAAAATCGGCACCATACAGCAACAAAGAACTCATTCACGATATAAGATGAGTAAGTAAGAATATGTGCAGAGAAAGCGGGGGAAGAAAAATGGGGCGCGCCAAGCGCGCCCCCTGCGGCATTTTCGTCCTATTTGGGTCAGAATCAGTGTCGCGGCCGAATCGGATCAAACGGACTCAAGCACCGATTCGATATGAATCAGAATCTCGCTACAACCTGGAACAGAACTTGGCCGGTGTGGGAGGGACTCTGAATGCGATACTCGGTACGGCATTCGAGACCATCGGTGACCGTGACTCCTCCTCCCATGTTGTAGTAGCGGAGGGGATTAACCTCGCCTTCCTCCACGTAATCCCATCGCCCAACCGCGAAAACCGGATCGAAAGTCTGCTTAGCCTCCACGTAGCAGCCGCGTACGACGGTCGGAGTAACATGTTCGGCCTTGACGGCGCGGATGGCCTCGGTTTGTAGGCGAAAACTTTTCCACTTGCCTTGAGCGTGAAGACCGACCAGCGTAAAAGCCGGTTCGCCCGCGACCGCCCATCCCCGGGCCGCTGTGGCCCCCCAGCCCAAGCCGGGGATCAACGTCACATCAAGCCGGGCTCCCCCACTCGCGCGGGACTCCACCGTCAGCCAGCGCTCGTCGTCATCGGCCACGTCCTCGGGGATTTCCTCCGTGCTGTTCCACATGCGCGAATCCATTCCCTTGACCGTCCACGCATCCAGCGACCCGAAGCGAGTCATCACCGTCGTCAGGAGACCGACGTCATTCCAGTTGCCGTGAGTAGCCCCGCATACCTCCGGCTCGCTCACCGAGGGACGGTCCACCGAAGCATATCTACCGTAGTCGAGTCCGAACGGCACGTCAAACTGACCCACGGAAGCGGTCCAGTTCGAAATCAGCGGGGATGGCTCGCCGTCTTCCACTTCCACCGAACGGAAGGCGTAGCTCATGGTGGCGGCACCGATCCCGAAGCTCTCGTCATAGGCCACCGCCACGCAGACTTCGGCTCGATCTCCCAGTCTGCGCTGGAGGTCAATTTCCACCTGATTCAGGTAGGCGTTGCTCGCGCGTCCGTTATCCGGATGGATCGCATAGATCCCATCCAGAAAACCGGAGATCTCCATTGCGTCTCCAACCGGATTGGTTGGGAAGACAACGTTCTGGGATGGTGTAGATTCCACTTCCCGGGAGTTCTGCGACCCGGTAAAAATACTCCACTCCCGCGCGATGCCATCAGGGTCTCATCATAGACTGCCGGAGCCGCGGTCGTCGGCCGCAAACCGGCGACTTCACTCTCCAGTTCCTGCACGCGACAGAGAAGATTCTCGATCACCTGCGTCAGACTGTCCTGTGCCTGCGCTGCGTCACCCATGATACGCCCGGGCTGGGCTCCACACAACATCGGTACGCATAGGGCTGCGCACAACATGAATACCATGCTTCTGCCTATTCGGAAATTGTGCATTCCACTTGCCTCCTCGTTTGGCGAAACCGGCCGCCGGTCTTCATGTGCATTGACCGGTGGCCGGGATATCAACGGGGATCGTCCCTTCTCAGAACTTGCCCAGCTCGTGGTCATCCAGCGGAATGGCCTTGGCAGGAGTAGGGACGGGCTTCCGAGTGGAAACAGGCACCGCCTTGCCCACGACTTTCTTCACGGAAGTGGTCACGGTACTCTTCACGGAATGGTAATCCGTCGTACCGCTGCCGAATCGAGCCTTGCTGCCGTTGACAACTACCAGCAGGTCTCCCACCAGATCGCGCAGACTCTCAGCTTGCCCGGCCGCTTCTTCCGATGCCGAGGCCGCTTCTTCCGCGTTGGCCGCGTTTTGCTGCGTCACTTGGTTCATCTGCGTCACGGCGGTGTTGATCTGCTCGAGTCCGCGAGATTGCTCGTCCGATGCCGCCGCCACCTCATTGACCAGATTCGCTACCTTCGAGGCCGAAGTTGTCACTTCATCGAGAGACGTCTTGAGCGATCCAACGATCTGTACGCCCCCGTCCACCCGGCTGACGTTTTCCTCGATCAGCGCTCCGGTGTTCTTGGCGGCCTCGGCCGCCCGCATCGCCAGATTGCGCACTTCTTCGGCCACCACCGCGAACCCCTTGCCCGCTTCACCCGCCCGCGCCGCCTCGACCGCCGCATTCAAGGCCAGCAGGTTGGTTTGGAACGCGATCTCATCAATCGTCTTGATGATCTTCGACGTCTGATCGGAAGCACCCTTGATTTCCCGCATCGCCTTGTCCATTCGATCCGCGCCCTCCGCCGCCCGACCGATGTGCGACGTGGATTCCGTCATGAGCTGAGCCACCGTCTTGGCGTTGTTGGCGTTCTGCTTGGTCATAGCCGACAGCTCTTCCACACTCGAGCTGGTTTCCTCTATCGAGGCCGCCTGTTCCTGCGATCCTTCCGCCACCCCCTGCGCGGCCGCCGATACCTGGGTTGCCGCCGATGCAATCTGCCCCGCGCCTTCCCCGGCGGCATCTACGATCTGATTGATCTTCCGCGACAGATTCAGACTGAGAAAGACTCCGAAAGCAAGCGCCGACAGGACGCCGAATATGGCAAGAAACGAAGCCCATGTCGTCGCGCGTGAGGCCGTGATCTCCGCCGCGTGACTTTCCTCCTCGGCCGCCTTCTTGTTCATCTCGGTAAGAAGCTGCAGCTTCTTCATGGCTTCGGCGGCCGAAGCCGCGAACTGACCTTGTGTGAAGCCGATCATCTCTTCGAAGAGCTTGTTCAACTTCTGAGGATCACGCTCACTGAGCGATGCCATCGCCCAGTGATCAAATGTCACGTAGTCTTTCTGCCAGCTCTCCCAAACGGGCATGAGCTCTCTCCATACGGCTTGCTCGGCTTCGCTATGGGGAACCTTCTCATACATCTCGCGCCCCTCCTGCATGACGCGGCGCGCTTCGGCCAGAAAATCGGGATAGGCCTGCCGCATCTTGTCGGGGAGCGAAGGATTCATGACAATATAGGCCACCTGGCGGGCCCGAAGCTGGCCCCATTGCATCGTGGTCAGACCAACTACCGCCGGAAGGTCAACATTGGCGATCTGGGTAACCGACCGGCTGCTGGATTTCAGCCCGCTGTAGCCTACCCAGCCCACCACGCAGACAATGAGGGCGACGATGCAGAACGATCCGATCAGCTTGAACTTGAGAGACATATTGGCGAACATGTGAAAATCTCCTGATGAAGTGCTCGCAATCGAACACGATGGTTTGAAACGAAATTCTCGATACGCGTTCGGTGAAATCAGACGGCCTCGACCAAGGCCGCCGCTTCAGACAGAACCCAACCAATGTCAAGCAAGATCTTCACCTGTCCCTTGACCTTGGCCATCCCGAGGATGAATCGGTTGTCCGTCGCTACGCCGATGTTCGGTGCGTCCTCGATTTCCTCCATCCGGATGTCGAGTACCTCGGAGACGTGGTCTACGATGATCCCCATCAGATTGCCGTCCACGTCCACCACGATGATGCACGTTTCGGAGGTGCGCTCGACTTCCGGCATGCCGAACTTCAGACGAATGTCAATCACCGGAATGACCTTGCCGCGTAAATTGATGACCCCCTTCACATAGGGAGGCATCTCCGGTACGGCGGTGGTATGCATGATCCCGATGATTTCGCGGACCCTGAGAATCTCGAGCCCAAACTCTTCCTTACCCAGCCCGAAGGTCAGGTATTTCCCGGCCCGGGTGGTGCTGTTAGCGGGTGCGGATGGACCGCTCATTTTCTTCCCTCCTGCCCAAGTTGTGTCGGTGTGACGTTGTTGCTTTCAGATAGTCGCGCAAGGATTCCATAGTAGGTCGGGTGTTGTTCCTGATACAGTTCTGCTCTCGCAAAATCCCCTGTGGAACCGCTATGACCTACTTGCGAGTTGAACACTTCCCATAAATAGCAAACCAAATGCCGCATCCTATGACACCCATTTTCCATACCTATCTTCATTTTATTCAACACCAAAGACCGACCAGAATTTCGCACCATGTTGCACGAAGTCGGCAGAAGTGGGATAAAAAAATGCCAAAGAGTGCTCTGCACTCTTTGGCCAGGATGGGTTCGTAATTTCAGACAGTTAGGAGAGCTTGGGTTCGTTCAAATAGAACTCGGGTCGGAGGCCCTGGACAAGGTGATTGTAGGGAGTTGCCCATTTGTCGTCGGCGAGGGAGGGATCCATTTCGATGACTTGAGACTCGACGCGGTCGCGGCTCATCAGCATCAGCGTTTCGCCCTTCGGGTCCACCACCACCGAG
>JAHJDG010000172.1 GCA_018812265.1 bacterium
AGCTCTCGCCACGGTCGTCCGATCATGTCCTGAGCTCGGCGGCTGACGAATGTGAGTTGGCCTTCGCGATCCACTCGAAAAATGAGATCGCTTACATTATCCACCAGTCCTCGATAGCGCGCCTCATTCCGTTCAAGTTCTCGCTCCAGACGGAACTGCTCAACGGCCTGAACGGTCTCGGTCAGGAATACGGTTACGATTTCCACTACGTCCGCGCGATTCAGTGACGCATCTTCGTGACGAAGCTCCGCGACACCCACCAATCGTCCGTCGTGCCCCTTCATCGGAAGGAGCACGATCCATTTCGGAGTGGAGTTCTCTTCTGTCGCATCGGCCGGCACTACGATGGCGTTCCCATCGCCAACCCGTGAACGCAGTTCGGCGGAGCGTTCCGGCAGACACGACGCGTCCGCTTCCGCCTCGCCTTCAGCCACGCACACGATACCGGAATCTGGATCTTCCATGAAAATCGCGCACGCCTGAAAGAGACCCTCACCGGTGAGAACCGCGGCCGCGTGCCGAAGCTTGTTCTCGATCCCGGCCACGGCGACCAGATCGGGTACACCGCGAAAGAGATGTGTCAAGCGGCGATTAAGAAGCGCAAGCCCTTCTTTATCGCGGCCGCCGGTGGATTTGCCCGCCGGGGACGGAGCCTTGGCAGCGGTAGTGATCGTTATGTCGTTTGAATCGGCTTTCATTCTTGGAGAGCATTATCCCGGCGGCCAACGAAAGGGACGACCCGAGAGAAGATGGATGTGCAAATGCCAGACCGATTGACCTGCCTCTTCCCCGTTGTTGATTACGAGGCGGTAGCCGTCCTTTTCCATGCCCAATTGTCGGGCAAGCTTGACGGCTTGGATCATCAGCTTGCCTATTTCGGCAGCATCGGCATCTCCGAGGTCGGCGAGCCTCGCGATGTGCCGTTTGGGGATTACGAGCACATGCTGGGGAGCCTGAGGATTAATGTCTCGGAAAGCAAGCACATCGTCGCTATCGAAGACGACATCCGAAGGAATCTGTCGGTTTGCGATCTTGCAGAAAAGGCACTCGCTCACGGCCTTTTCTCCTTCTTGGCACCTTCCCGTTTCGCCCGTTCCTTGGCCTTTTGCTTGCGCATCTTACGGCGATGGAGACGTTTCATTTCCGGATTGGGGCGACCCATGTGGTTCCTCCTATCGGACAGTTAAATATTAGGTCTCATGGGAAATATGCTTCTCGGCAGCGACAATATCAAGTCCCTTGCCGAGGGTTCGTCCGAAAGACCGAAAATGGGATGCCAAGCTGATGGAGGCGAGAAGGTGGCTTGATTTTGGCGGAAACTTTGCTTATTTTTTAGGTTCATATTCCGGAGTAGCTCAACGGTAGAGCGGGTGGCTGTTAACCACTAGGCTGGGGGTTCGAATCCCTCCTCCGGAGCATCCAGAACACAGGCAACTCGGCAGGGTTGCCTGTGTTTAATTCTGCCTTCAGGGAACCTGTTTTTCTTAATGCTTTGTTTATCAAATACATACGGATAGTTTCCAATCTGTCGTCAACAGGGTTCTTGGCATGTCCGCTCTGAAACTCGTGGCGTAAGTTGCACCGCGTGAAGGAAATCGCTATCTTCTCTGCTAAAATCGCGGGGCCTCGCGACCCCTTCTTCTCCCACCGCGTAAAAAACACTTCCGGCCTAACTTCCATGAGTACCGCCACCAAGATCAATCCCGCCCATCGAACGAAACGCATTACCTATGCCGTGCGGGACATTGTCGTCCTTGCCAATGAAGTGGCCAAGACCGGCAAGGAAATGCTCTATCTCAATATCGGCGATCCCAATCAGTTCGATTTTGAGACGCCCCGCCACATCGTCGAGGCCATCTGTCAGGCGATGCTCGCCAATCAGAACGGGTACTCTCCATCTTCGGGCATAAAGCCGGCGATCCAAGCCGTCGAGAAAGAAGCGCATCACAAGGGAATCCGCAACGTCCTCGACCTTTTTATTACCACCGGAGCCAGCGAAGCCATTGAGATCTGCCTCACCGCCCTGGTCAATGCCGGGGAAAACGTGCTGATTCCCGAGCCGGGATACCCCCTCTATAACGCGATTCTGGCCAAGCTCGACACGGTCGAGAATCCCTACTACCTTGATGAGGCCAACGGCTGGCAACCTAATTTGCAGGACATCGCCTCGAAGATCAATGACAAGACGCGCGCGATCGTCGTCATCAATCCCAACAATCCGACGGGATCGGTATGCGACGTCGAGACTCTGCAGGGGCTTATTCGGCTGGCCCACCGGCACAATCTGGTAATCTTCGCCGACGAGATCTACGACAAGATGATTCTCGACGGAAAGAAGCACGTTTCCACCGCTTCGCTCGATCCCGACGTGTCGTGCGTGACCTTCAACGGCCTGTCGAAATCCTACGTAGCTCCGGGATTTCGCATCGGATGGGGCATCGTCAGCGGTAATGAAACCCGGATGCGAGACTACATCGAAGCCATCAACAAGATTCTGCGCGCGCGGCTCTGTGCGAATCATCCGATCCAGCACGGCATCGCGGCGGCGCTCGGTGCGAATCAGGAGCACTTCAAAGACGTTATTCCCCGTCTGGTTCAGCGCCGGGATATTACGGTCGAACGCTTGAACGCTATTCCCGGCATCTCCTGCGTTCGTCCCGAGGGAGCCTTCTATGCATTTCCCCGCCTGTATATCGAGGAATCCGACGAGGACTTCGTGAAGGAACTGATCCGCGCTACCGGGGTGGTGGTCGTCCCCGGCGCGGGCTTCGGACAGGTTCCCGGAACGCACCATTTCCGGGTTGTTTTCCTGCCTCCCGAAAACGTTCTGGAAAAGGCCTTCGACCAAATCGGACGTTTCATGAGCGATTGGCAGAAACGCCATGGTCGTTAAACCCTTGAAGTTGACCCCCGAGGATTGGACAGAATCTCCAGGAAGAATCATCCATTGCTGTTAGGCACACTCACATTTCAATCAGAGTGTTCGAAAGGTATGAAATGATGGGTCACTTCAAGCGAAATCAAGCTGTCTGTTTTATTTTATTATTGGTCATTTCTATTCAAGGAATCTCTTGCAGCGACAATGAACCGAACACGGAAGACGATCCCTATGCACTGTGGAAAGAGCAGCCCAACGAAAGAATTGTATTCATGTCGAGGGCGGATTCTCCGGAAGGTGAGTTGTACCTGCTGGAAAAGAATGGACAGATTACCAGATTGACCGATAACAATCGCCATGAAAACAATCCGGCAATCTCCCCCGACGGCAAGAAAGTTGCCTTCAACGGAGGTGATGAAGGTAGTATGTTGACCTGGGAAATATTCATCCTTGATCTGGAGACAAACGAAGAAACCCAACTCACCGAAAACAGCGTTATTGATGCCCACCCCGATTGGTCTCCGGATGGTTCAAGGATCGTATTCGGGTCTTTCAGGGATGCTCAAGGAAATCCTTTCGGCACGGCTGATATCTACGCAATGAACAGCAGTGATGGAAGTGAACTCGCGCGGCTCACCGATTCTCCCTGGGAAGACAATGACCCCGAGTGGTCCCCGGACGGAACCAGAATCGTTTTCAAATCAACGCGCAATACGCAACAAAGCGGCCGGGAAGAAATATACATTATGAGTAGTGACGGGGCTGATCCGCAAAGGTTAACCACAACCAGCGGCTGGGAATCCGATCACGATCCAAGCTGGAGTCCCCATAGTGACCTGATTCTTTTTATTCGGTTTGAAGGTAGTAGGGCCTGGTTCGATATCGCCGATTTCGCGAATGACTGGGAAGAACTCACGCCCTGGAATGTTCATCGAGTTAACTTAGGCGGAAACGTTGAGCGGTTGACGAATAGCAGTGATGCGGGTTGGGGAGTCGTTCTTTTCTCCACCGATGCGAGCCAGATCCTGTTTGGCACGATCCATTGGATCATCAACGACGGCAATCAAGTGATCGGTGGTTTGCATAGGCTCATACTGATGAATCCCAACGGCTCAAACCAACGACAGCTTCTTCGAGATGACAACCACACGGGCACTCTTGAATATTTTGATTGGTGATAAGAATCATATGGATTTATAAAACGGGTCAAACGACGGCACGATGGGCAGATACCGATCTTCGGTTCGATCACTTCCCCCGCCATTGGAGCTTCCGGATGCCGTTTGAACCCACCATTTGTAAATTACTTTGTTGAAGAGGTAAATTTCAATCGAAATAACCGAGGGAATTCCATGAAGAAGGCCGTCTTCATCACTCTGAGTTTTGCGCTCCTTCTGACACTGGGCTGTTGCAAAGCCAACTCGCCCGGGAAGTCCATGACGTTCGGCGCTGCGCCGACCCTGACCGAGACAATCTCCATCGCGACTCTAACGGCGGAGCCCGCCAACTACGTCAACAAAGACGTGCTGGTGACCGGAGAAGTGGTGGCGATGTGCATGCATAAAGGTTGCTGGGTCGAAGTCCGTGAGACGAATGGCATCAGCATCATCTGCCGCAGCCTCGACGAGAGCATTCACTTCACACCCAACTGCATGGGCAAAGCCATTCGTTGCCAGGGCAAGTTGATCTATGATCCCAATGCTCCCGGATTCGAAGAGAAGCAACACCAAGGCGAAGACCCACATCTTTGCCCGTCGCCTAAGGTGCTGGTGAGTCTGCAGGGCGCGACGGTGGATCTGGCCACTCGTACCCCCTCCCCGGCTCACTAAGCGGGCAACTCACTGCGAAACGGAAGCCCTCGGCACAATCGCCGAGGGCTTGTTCGTTTGCTGTTCTTTATGGTAGCGCTTGTGACCGCAGCCTACGGGGAAGCCAGCGCGATCACGCGCAAAAGTTGCTCCGGAAACATTCCGATCAGCAGAACGATCAGCGACGAAACCACTAGAGCCGCCCGATAGATGCCCGGTTGTTCCACCACCACGTCTCCTTCGGGACGACTCATATACATCAGGACAATCACTCGCAGATAATAGTAAGCGGCAACGGCGCTGTTCAGAAGGCCGATAACCGCCAGCGCGATATGGCCCTGCTGAACGGCTGCCGAGAATACGTACAATTTGCCGAAGAAACCGGCCGTGGGCGGAATCCCCGTCAGCGAGAGCAGGAACACCGACATGGTAATGCCGAGAACCGGATGGGCGAAACCGATTCCCCGCAGATCATCGAACGCATATCCGGAGTCCGACCGCCGGTTGATCAGAATAATCACCGCGAACGCGCCCAGATTCATCAATGCGTAGGCGGCCAGATAATACGCGGTTGCCACGCGCGCGGCGTCCGTTCCCGCCACCACCCCTACCAGCAGGTATCCGGCGTGAGCGATGGACGAATAGGCGAGCATGCGCTTGACGCTGGTTTGCCGCAGCGCGATGACGTTCCCGACGGTCATCGTCAGGATCGCCAGCCACGTGACCGCTGTTGCCCATAGTGGAGAGGCCGGTTCGAGGGCAATGCCAAACACTCGGATCAGAGCCACGAACGCGGCCGCCTTGGGGCCGGTGGACATGAAAGCGGTGACCGTCGTCGGAGCTCCGTCGTAGACGTCGGGCGACCAGAAATGGAACGGAACGGCCGCGCATTTGAATGCGAATCCCACCAAGAGCAGCGCGATTCCCGCCACCAGCATCGGCCCTAATTTGTATCCCGCCGACAAATACTCGCCGATGTCCGCATAGCTCACCGAACCGACCACCGCGTAGAGCAGGGCGATTCCATACAGCAGGAATCCCGACGAAAACGCTCCCATCACGAGATACTTCATTCCCGACTCGGCCGATTTGACGTCGCGCCGCTGGAAACCGGCCAGAACGTACAGCGCGACCGACATCGTTTCCAAACCGAGAAACAGAATGAGCAGATTCGCGGCCTTAACCATCACCATCATACCGAACACGGCCAGTATAAGTACCACGTAGTATTCGCTGAGCCGCATCGAGCGCATTTTCAGATAGTGCGGCGAGAACAGAACCGTAAGAGTTCCGATGATCGCGAACAGCGTGGCGAAGAACGAGGAGAATCCGTCCGTGAATACCGCGCCTTCGAAAACGGTTCCGCCTTGTCCCCAATTTCCGATGGCCGCCGCCCCGCACGCCACCAGTCCGATGACCGAGATAACGGGCAAAACGCCGGTCCAGTTGCGGCCGCGGCGGAGACCGTCCGCCACGATCAAGAGAATCGCCGTCAGAACCAAAAGCGATTCGGGCAGAATGGCTAACAGATCTTGGGAAGAAACAGTGGTCACGTCAGGGTACGATTACCTGTGATAGTCCGGTTTCCTGGAACCGGGTAAGGACCAGCTCAAGGGATGGCTGCATTCGCGACAGAAACGGATCGGGATAAACCCCGATCCAAATCGCCAGCACGACCAGAACACCGATTATCAGCGCTTCGCGCGGCGTCACGTCCTTCAGTTTCAGATTCTCTTCGTGCTTGATCTCGCCGAAGAACACGCGCTGATACATCCACATCAAATACACCGCGGCCAGAATGATTCCCGCCGTTCCGAATACCGCATACGTCGAGTTGTAAGCGAAGGTGCCGAGCAGAATCAGGAACTCGCCCACGAAGCCGTTCAGGCCGGGCAATCCTACGGATGACAACGCGATAATCATGAACAGCGTCGCGTACACGGGCATGACCTTGGCAATCCCGCCGTAGTCGCCCACCATCCGTGTGTGCCGCCGGTCATAGATCACGCCGACGAGAAAAAACAGTGCGCCGGTGGAAATTCCGTGATTGATCTGCTGCAGGAGCGAGCCGGAGAGTCCCTCGAGATTCAGCGCGAACGTTCCGAGCATTACAAAGCCGAGATGCGCGACCGATGAATAAGCAACCAGTCGCTTCACGTCCTTCTGCACCATCGCCATCAGCGCGCCGTACAAAATCCCGACTATCGCCAGGATGCTGATAAGCGGAACGAATTTCACGGTCGCGCCGGGGAACATGGGCAGGCAGAAGCGCAGGAATCCGTAGGTGCCCATCTTGAGCAGAACTCCCGCCAGAATTACCGAACCGGCGGTGGGAGCCTCGGTATGGGCGTCGGGCAGCCAGGTGTGGAAGGGAAACAGCGGAACCTTGATCGCAAAGGCCACCGCGAACGCGAGAAACAGCCACGTCTGCACGGCCAGCGGGAACTGCGATTGTTCGGTCGCCAACAGCAGATTGAAGGTATGCAACCCAGTGGCGGGATCGGTGGTGTGGAAATACACGTAAAGAATTCCCACCAGCATCAGCACCGATCCGGCCATTGTGAACAGGAAAAACTTGATGGTCGCATACACCCGCCGCGGCCCGCCCCACACTCCGATCAAGAAGAACATCGGCACCAGCATCACTTCCCACATCACGTAGAACACGAACAGATCGAGCGCCAGAAACACGCCGATCATGCCGGTTTCGAGCAGTAGGAAGAAGAAATGGAACTCCTTGATGCGCTCGCGGATATTAGTCCACGAGCCGAGGATGCACAAGACGCTCAGAAGCGAAGTGAGCAGTACCAGAAACAGGCTGATCCCGTCCACTCCCAGATGCCACTCCGCACCGATGGAGGGAATCCATGAGATTCGTTCTACGAGTTGGAACGCTCCCTCGCCCGGCGCGAACGCCGCGAACACCGCCAGAGTGGCGATGAAGGTGGCCGACGTTCCGGCCAGGGCCAGCCAGCGCGCAGCCTGCTCCTGTTCCCGTGGTATGAACAGGAGCAGGATCGCCGTAAGCGCGGGGAGTGCGATGCAGAGACTGAGTAGCATCTATTGAAATGCCGCCACGATGAACGTTGCCAACAGAGCCAACACTCCGACTCCCATAAACAGGAGATAGTTGGGAACGGCTCCGGTCTGTACGCGGCGGACCGCGCCGCCGATGGTGGTGAAAAACGCTCCCACACCATTCACCAAGCCGTCAATAACTCCCAGATCGAAATGCTTCGATGTAAGTTCGGAACCTTTGACAAGCGGCTGCGAAATCGCGCCGTCGTATATTTGATCTACCCAATATTTATTGAGAAGCAGTTTGTGCAGCGAAGTTTCGCCGAGCGATTTCACCATCGCCGACTTCTTCATATACCACGAGTAGGCAAGATAAATCCCCACCAAAGCCACGACTACCGAAAGAATCATAACCAGATATTCGGTGGACAGACTCGCGTGATGGGCAGGCTCTTCGCCGTGTCCCACCGGATGGATCACGGGATCGAGCCACTGGCCGAACCAGTTGTGGCCGCCCAGCGCATGGGGAAGGCCAATGTAGCCGCCGATTACCGACAGAACCGCCAAGACCATCAACGGCACGGTCATCGTTCTCGGCGATTCGTGGAGATGGTGCTCGGCTGATTTCGGACCGCGGAATTTGCCGAAGAACGTCAGGTAGAGTAGCCGGAACATATAGAAAGCCGTGCAGAAGGCGGCGATGATACCGATGATCCAAAGAACGTGGTGTCCGCCCTCGAACGTCTTCCAGAGAATCTCATCCTTCGAGAAGAATCCCGCCAGTCCCGGCACTCCGGCAATGGCGAGTGTGGCGATCAGGAAGGTTCTGTAGGTCACGGGCATTTTCTCCTTCAGCCCGCCCATGTGTCGGATATCCTGTTCGCCGCCCACGCCGTGAATGACCGATCCGGACCCTAAAAAGAGGAGTCCCTTGAAAAACGCGTGGGTCATTAAGTGGAAAATCGCCGCCACGTACGCTCCCACTCCGCAGGCCAGAAACATGAATCCAAGCTGACTCACCGTCGAGTAGGCGAGTACTTTTTTGATGTCATTCTGCACCAGGCCGATGGTGGCGGCAAAGATCGCCGTTCCCGCTCCGACTCCGGCTACGACGTCCAGGGCAACGGGAGAAAGCGCGAACAGGAAGTTCGAACGCACCACCATATAGACGCCGGCCGTGACCATCGTGGCCGCGTGAATAAGGGCGCTGACCGGCGTCGGTCCGGCCATCGCGTCGGGCAGCCATACATACAGCGGAAACTGGGCCGACTTCCCGACCGCTCCCATAAACAACAACAAACAGATTGCCGTAATCACGCCCGCGCCGGTTCCGTACAGTCCCGCCATCGGAACGAGTTTCGAGAAATGAACCGTCCCGAACGTCGTCCAGATCAGGAAAATCGCGAGCAGAAAACCGAAATCACCAATACGGTTGACGATGAACGCCTTCTTCCCCGCCGATGCCTTGGCTTCGTCGGTATACCAGAATCCGATGAGCAGGTAGGAACACAGTCCCACGCCCTCCCAGCCCACGAACATCAGCAGGAAATTGTTGCTCATCACGAGCAGCAGCATGAAGAACACGAACAGGTTCAGATACACGAAGTAGCGGCGGAAACCGCCGTCGCCGTGCATGTATCCGATAGAATAGACGTGGATAAGAAACGAAACCCCCGTCACCACCAGCATCATGATGAGCGACAGGGGATCAATCAGGAAGGCAACCGGCGCTTCGAACCGTCCGGCGGCGATCCACGAGAAAAGCTCAATTTCAAAGTGCCGCTCATGGGCCGGCATGCCGAGCATCTGGAAGAATGCGCCGCAGGCGAAAACGAAGCTAAGACCGATCATCGCGCTTCCAAAAATACCGACCGGCCGTTCACCGGCGCGCCGCATGAACAGGCCGTTTACGAGAACTCCGACGAACGGGAAAATCGGTATCAGAAACGCAAGGTCGAGCATACTACCACTTCAGAAGTCGAACCGAATCCACGTGCATGGTGCCGCGATGCCGCCACAGGGAAATCAGAATCGCCAGCCCTACCGCCACTTCCGCCGCCGCCACGCACATCACGAAAAAAACCAGCACCTGTCCGCTAAGATCGGCGGTGTAGCGCGCGACGGCCACGAACGTCAGATTGACCGCATTCAGCATGATCTCAACCGACATCA
>JAHJDG010000173.1 GCA_018812265.1 bacterium
AGATTCAGCGCGCTTCCGACCGAATCCTGAAGGAAATTCAACGCGCCGGAGAAAAGTGACGTGTCCGTGGTTACGATTGTAAAGAGCTCCTGCGCCACCGCCACGCTCATGCACCGGATCGGCCCGCCGATGGTGGTGGGCATCGCCTTTCATGGTTCCACAGCCCAGCCGCTGGGGGAGTTCAACATCTTCGGGAAGTTCATGGATGCGGGAACTCTGGAACGGCAGTTGAGTTTCATCACGGGGCACTTTCGAGTCGTGGCGCTTTCCGAAATCGTGAGACGACTGCACGCATGCGAGCCGCTGCCGCGAAAAACGGTCTTCCTCACGTTCGATGACTGCTACGCGGGGAACTTCCATCATGCGTTCCCCGTGCTCAAGAAGTTCGGCGTACCCGCTACGTTTTTCGCCCCGACATTCTATATCGGCAGCGACCTTCCCTTTCCGCTGGATCTTCTCGATGCGGCCGTGAAACATACCCGACTTGCACAGGTGGAGATTTCCGGAATCGAAGGCGCTTCCCGTTTGGACATGCGGGATGACAAAGAGAAACTGCAAGCGGCAATAACATTGCATTCTCTCTATAAAGCGTTCTCCGCAGACCAGAGGGAATCCTTTACCAAGAAGGTTGTCCGGCAGCTGGGTTTTTCCTCGACGGATTCCGTTCCCTTCCCGGGCGAGCACACACTGCCCATGACGTGGGAGCACGTCCGGGAAATGCATCGCGCCGGTATGGAGTTCGGTTCTCATACTCATCGCCACACCATTCTGGCCCGGATTCCCGAAGCAGACGCAAAGGCGGAGCTCGCCGCCTCGAAGTCGCTCCTGGAGAATGCTCTGAACGAGCCGTGCACCCTCTTCTGCTATCCCAACGGCGGCTATCCGCAGGATGGAAACGAACGAACCAATGAACTGGTCAGGCAAGCCGGATATTCCTGCGCCGTTTACATGGGCGGCGGAATCAACCTGAGTTCCACCGATCCCTATTTCATCGCGCGGGAGTGCTTCGGTCAGAACACGAGTCAGGAGGAGATGGCCGCCCTCCTGGCCAGCGCCGGACACCGCATCCGCGCGCTTTTGGGCAGGGATCGCTCTCCCCACGCGCGTTCGCTGCGGGCGGCCAAGAAACGGCCCCGCTGACTTGAGGACGGTCCATGATCGAAAGAAGTTGGATTCTCCGTTTGCATTTGCCGTTGTGGACGGTCGCATGTCTATGTCTTCTGGTGGGGTGCTCAGAGGATGAATCTCCCAAGCCGGTTCGATCCGTTCCTCATGATGCGAGATTCGGCGTCTATTCGCTCGATCCTGCTTCGCAGGACGTTGCGCTCGTCGCGAGCTCATCCCAGCCATTCTCCTTTCTTCAACTAAATCACGACGGAGCCCGATTTGTTTTTTCACGTAAGATAGACGGCAACACCGATCAGGATGAAGAAATCTGCATGATTGGCGTGGATGGAACGAACTTCCAGAGACTCACGGATAACGATTTCTGGGACTTGTATCCCGTCTGGTCGCCCGGAGATTCGCAGATCGCCTTTCTCTCCTTTCGCGAGCAGGATTTGGACATCTACGTCATGCGGTCGAACGGAGACAGCGTGAGAAAGCTCTACGACTCGGGCTTCCACGATGCGGATCCCAGTTGGGGAAATGAACGAATCGCTTTTACGCGCAACAGCCAAATCTGGACCATTCGGGATGACGGAACCGATCCCGTTCGACTCACCGATCCGCCGCGGGCCGGCGAGTGGGGAAACGCCAATCTGCCCTTCGGAGATTACGATCCGCGCTGGAGTCCCGACGGAACGAAAATAGTCTTTGAACGTTTGGAATACGACTCCAGCATCCACGGCAACTACAACATCTTCGTAATCAATCCCGACGGTTCGGGCGAGACTCGTCTCACCGATAGCGGTTATTCGCAGGGGCTGGCAAACTGGTCTCGTGCGGGCGACCGGATCGTCTACATCGTGGCCGCGATCGGGACCAACGGCAAATACGATCTGTACATGATGAATGCCGACGGCACGAACAACCGCAACATCACCCCGGGCTATTTCCCGGCGAATTTCCTGTGCCAGGCAGCGATGTTCTCGGCAGACGATTCCAAAATATTCTTCACCGGCGAATGGTGGGAGTGATCTCTTGAAGAATGGCACACGGAGAGGATCGCATATGAAGCGCGTTGCAGCGGCGATTCTGGTGATGCTGGTGGCGTGGGCGGTTCAGGCACAAAACGGGAAATCCCAGAGCTGGCGGGATATGGCGATGGATGCGCTGCGGACGGGCGAAGTGGAAAAGGCTACGCAGTTCTACGTGAAGTGGACGGAAGCCGATCCGACGGATGCGATGTCGCTCTACAATCTGGCCTGCTGTTACTCGCTCCTGAGCCGGCCCGACTCGGCAATGAACGCGCTTACAAAGGCCCAGCAGGCGGGCTGGAGCGATTCGGCGCACGCGGCGGACGACTCCGATCTCGAATCTCTGCGCGCGCGCGCGGATTTCCAGAAGCTGCTCTCGGAAATCGCCCGCAACGCGCGCACCCGCTACGGCGGCTACCCGATGCACACCTGCGAGCAGCGGCGCGTCGGGCAATATCTGGTGGTGCTGCCGACGGACTACGATCCGAACCAACGCTATCCGTTGGTCGTTCTCTTACACAGCTACGGATCGAATCCGGAGCGGTTCGCCGAAGTTACCTCCTTCATCAATACCACCGATTTCATCTACGCCGTTCCCGAAGCTCCCTATTCGGTGTTGGACGCGACCGGACGGACGTTTTCTCATTTGCGCGAGCGGGGGAATTTCCACGAGGACGAAGGCTCGGCGCGTCACACCGCCGAGTGGATCGTGAGCGTGGCCGATGACATGATGAAACGCTATCCGATAGACGGAACGCGATTCTCGATCATCGGATTCAGTCAGGGCGCGGCGATGGCGCACGTCACGGCCGCGATCTTCCCGGAGCGGGTGACAGCCTACTGCGCGCACGGCGGGTACTTCGTTCCCCAGACAATCACTCCCGAGCGGTTGGCGGCTGAGAAAACGAGTGGAGTGCGCGTGTTGATTACACACGGCAAGGAAGATCAGGCCGTTTCTTTGGATGAAGGAGTGTATGCCTACAACCTCCTCAAACAGGCCGGTGTGGACGTCAAACTGGAGATTCTCGGCGGCGGCCACACGTTCGGGCCGGAGGTGGGACGGAAGGTGAACGAGTGGCTGCTCGCTCTGAGGCAACCGTAGACACGTTTGTCAAGAAGAATAAATGTCGCGGGCGCACTGCGGTGCGCCCTTTCTCATACAAAAATCCCCAGCCTAAGGCCGGGGTTCGTTGTCTCCGTATCTTGGGTTACTCAGGTCGCGGGCGCTTCGACTTTCATTGCCGGAAACGTGAGTGAGATGCGCGTGCCGACGCCTTCCTGCGACCACAGGTCAAGTTCGGCTCCGTGAATCTCGGCCACATTTTGCAGAATGCTCATCCCGAGACCGGTTCCGCCGCGTTCGGCGCGAGTCGTGAAGTAGGGCTCGAACGCGCGCGCCTGCACGTCGGGCGACATTCCGCAACCGGTGTCTTCCACCGTCACCGTCACGTGATCTCCATTCCCCTGCGCCGTCAACTTGAGAACTCCTTCGCCTTTCTCGCGAATCGCGTGCGCGGAGTTGAGGATCATGTTGATGATCGCGCTTTCCAGACCATGAGCGTCGCCGAGCGTCGGGGGCAGACCGTCGGCGATGTTGATCTCGAGACGGTGAGGCGAGACCGATCCGTCGCGCGAAAAACCGCGCAGCGTACCGGTGGTGCTCTCCATGAGATCCACGGTCGCCCGCACGAGCTGTCCAAGTTCCACCGGCTCGAACGCGGGTTTGGCCGGTTTGGTCAAGTGCCGGAGATTGTGGGCGATTTTTTCGATCCGCTCGGAGAGCGCGCTGATCGTCTCGAGGTCCTTGTCAATTCCACCCTCGATCGCCACTCCCGCTTGTTGCAGGCGGAGCGTGAGCAGCTCGACGCGACCTTTCACCGGCTGCAAGCTGTTGTTGATTTCGTGGGCAATTCCGCCGGCCAGTTGATTGATGGTCGTCTGCTTTTCGGATTCAATCAGTTTCCGTTCGAGCTCTTTCTGCATGGTGATGTCTTCGATCACCACGCCCACGCGCTCGCGACCGTCGTCCGTCCGCTCGACCTCGAAGAAGGAATAGGCGAGCGAACAATCTCCCTTCGTGACCGTGCGCGGACGGACGGCTCCATTCTCGACAAACCCGCGAAGGTCCGCCAGAAAGATCAACTGAACGTCGCTCTCGCACCAACCGCTGTCGGTGAACTCGACTCCCGGTTTCAAACGGGCGTCCGGCAGCAGCAAGGCCGCCTGCGGATTGGCGTACTCGATCCGCAGCGTGGGATCCAGAATGACGATTCCGTACGGCTGGCTGTTGAGGACGGTGTTGAGATATTCCTGAAGTCGGCGATACCGCGAACTCGCTTCCTGCTCGGCCTCGATCAGCCGCGCGTTTTCGAGCGCAACCGCCGCCAGTTGCACGAACGTCTCAAACAGAACCAGGCTGGTCTGATCGAACACTCCGGCCAGACGCGACGTATCCACGTAGGCGGCGCCCAGCAGTTTGCCCTTGGCAATCAGCGGCGCGCCCATGATCGAGCGCACCTGCATCTTGGCGATGGAGTGATGCTTGACGAGATCGGAACCGCCGACGACGTCATTGATGAGGATCGGTTGCCGTCCTTCGAGAACCTTGCGGATAATCGTGTGGGAAGCGGCGCTTTCCGCATCCACGATCTCGCCGGTTTCCATGTTGCGGGCCACGCGGAACGTCCACTGACCGTCTTCGGAACCGAGCACGAGAAAGCCTCGCTCGGCGCCGGTCAGCTCAATGGCTGCGCTCATGGCGCGATTGAGGATGGTCTTGGTCGAGAGATCGCGGTTCAGATCCTCAACCAGCGACGCCAGCTTCTGCAGACCGGCGCTGGTGCCCCGCTCCGACGGCGAGTCGGAATCCGGCTCAACGCTGCTGCTCAGCTCGTCCAGTTCATCGAAGAAGTCGTCGGACACGGAGCGAACTACTTGTCCTTCATCTGGTTTTTCAGAGCAATCGCTTCACTGCGAAACTGTCGAATCTGCGGAGAGTTGAGATAGCGGTCTCGACCCTCGTCGGGGAGTCGCGACGCGATTCCTTTGAGAACGTTTACACCCTTTCCGAACTCGTCGAGGGCCTTTCGTACCGCCCCTTCGGCGGCGAGGCGACGCGCCGCCGCCCAGTGGAATCGCCACAGAAAATCCGGATATACAGCAAGTTGCCGCAGGACTCTCGGCCGCTCTTTGGAATCAATTATCTCTTGCGCAAAAAGAAGGCCATAGACCAGCGACCTCGCCGCGGCAAACGGATCCCATTTGGTCTTGGCGACCTCGTGAGCGCTCTCCAGCGCCACTCTCACGCCCTCTTCGTCCTGTCGTTCGGCGGCAACGGCGCATGCCGTTAGATGCAGATGTACGCGGGCCAGTGGGTCCATGTCTTCGGAGAGCAGACGGGTGGCGCGCTCCAGCGCGGCCAGGGCCGACTTCAGGCGACCGCGGCGGGCCTGCACCAGTGCGATATGTTCCCACGCTTGTCCCTCTCCCTTCATGGATCCCACTTCGGCGGCGGTCTGACAGGATCTCTGGAAGTGGGCGGTAGCCGTCTCCAATTCATCGAGGGTGAGCAAAACTCGTCCGAGGTGAAGGAGCGGTTCGATTTCCACTTCGCGATCATCCAGGGTGCTGGCCAGATGAACGGCTTCCTGAAGGTAGGCCTGCGCGCGCGGATAGTCGGCGCGGTAATACGCGAGTTCACCGAGATTGCTGAGAATCTCCACTTGAGCGCGGGGATTCTTCATCCGGCGGAACAGACTGAGGGCCTTGCGGTAGTGGTCCTCGGCTTCGCGGAGCGCGCCCGACTCCAACGCATCAATGCCGAGGTTGTTGTAGATGCCGGCCAGGCGGTGGACGTCGTTGATCTCGCGGGCAATCGCCGCGCAGCGTTGCCAGAGACTGCGGGCCCGCAAGCGGTCTCCCGATTGCGCGGCCAACGCACCGAGACTGTTGTACATGCTGGCGATTCCCTGCCGGTCGCCGATGGTCTCGTACACCTCCAGGCAACGTTTCCAATAGAGCTCGGCGGCATCGAGATCGCCGCGGTAGAAAGCGAGGGTGGCGACGGTGTTGAGCAGCAGCGCTTGTCCGAAATCGGCCGCATGCGGGGGAATCCGAATCAGTCCTTCTTCGGCCAGCTCGCGGGCCTTCTCCGCATCGCCCTGCTTGAATAGTATCCATGCCAAGGGGCCGAAAACCATTCCCGCCCGGCTGTCGTGCCCCGCCGGAAGAACCTGCAAGCACCGTTCAAGAATGATCTGTGCACGGTCGGCGCGGCCCAGCTTCTCTTCGAGTCCGGCATAGCGCGCCATCCGTTCCAGATTTTCCTCTGCGACCTCAATTTCGCCGTGTTGCAGCACGTTGCCCAGCCGCTCGGCTGAGGCCTCGATATTCCCTTCGATGAACTCGACCACGACGAGCGCATCCAGCAAGACGTCACCGAGCCGGGGAGGCGGATCGAGCAGAACTCCCGTTTCGATCAGCTTCCGCACCCACACTGCGTTGCCTTCGTCGAGTACGGAGCGCAATTGCGCGGCCGTATAGTCGGGAGCGATGTCCCAATCGGCCGAATGAATGTGATGATAGAGAAGCTCGCGATCCCGGAGCGGATGGTCTCGGAGAAGCTCTCCGGCCCACGCCCTGGCCAGCAGCCGATGGAAGCGGCGGTGCTCTTCGGGATCCTGCGAGTTTTCGACAAGCTCCGCCGCGGCGGAGTGACGAAGGCGGTAGCTATCTTCCGTTTTCACGAGCCATCCGACACGATTCAACTCGGCGATCGCCGTGTCGAGGGAAGCGGATGGATCAACCAGATCACCATACATTTCAAGCAGAACCGCCCGCGGAAGAGCCGACGATGAGCAGGCGACGACCTCCGCCAGCCTGCGCGCACCACCGGAGAGATGCTCCCCGACCGCCTGCACGTGTTCGGGAACGGCGGGATGGATGGGGACGTCCCAACGGCCGGGCATGAGCTCCCAACCCGACAGACCGATTCGCAATTGTTCCGTATCGAGCAGGTGCTGCAAAGCCCTTTCGATCGCGGCGGTGAAGCCCATCGTCCGTGAATGAAGTTGCTCGGCAAACGTACCCTGAAAGTTATTTTCGGGGAACATCGCCGTGAGGAATTCGGCAACCTCAGGAGCTTCGAGCGGGTGAAGCGTGAGCCGATCCAGCGACGGGAACATCGCCGGAAGCTCGGGAGGAACGCCCGCGCCGCCGAGAAGAATCCAAGCGTCTCTCGAACGGGCTGTTTCGACGGCGATGCGCAGCTTCTCAGCATCGAGACGGGATACATCGGGGACAATCAACACGTCGGCCGCCCCCTGCTCCAGATCGCGTTCGGTCTCGGCCAGGCGAACGGCACAGCCGTCCACTCCCAGTTCGGCGGCGAAGGCACCGAGCAGTCGGCGGCGGCCCAGTCCGCGGGGACCCAGCACAAGGACCGGTTTCACCGGTTCCCCGGCGGCTCGTCGGAGTCGCATCTGCCGCATCGTTTCACGGACTTCGCGATGCGTGACCGTAACCGCCGAACGGATGTAGGCGCTGCGAGTCTCCACCGTCTCGTAGGGATACTCCGTTCCTTGATGTTCGTTCAAGAGGGCAATGACGTGTCGAGCGCTGGAGGGACGATCTTCGGGCCGGATCCGAATCAGCGTTCCGATCACGTCCGAAAGCCCGACCGGGAGATCGGGACTGAAGCGCAATGCCGGTGGCGCTTCGGCTATGCAACGCTGCCGGGTGACGGCAATGGGGTCGGTTCCTTCAAACGGCAGATGGCCGGTCGCCAGGCGGTAGATAAGCATCCCGATGGCATAGATATCGGAAACCATGGAAGCCGATTCGCCGCCGATCAGCTCCGGCGCCATATAATCCATGGTTCCCGCGAATTCGGCCGACTCTTCCCGTTTGGCGGACAGCCCGAAGTCTACCAGCTTGAGAGTATCCAGTTGGCCATTGCTGCCGAGTCGTCCCAGAACGTTCTGCGGCTTGATGTCACGGTGGAGAAGGCCCCGGCTGTGGAGAAACGCCAAGGCTCGGCACAGAGACACCAACACTACTTGAAGTTGCTGTGGCGTCCAAGTGGCGGCCAGATGATCGAGGGAGTTGCCGGCGACGAACTCACAGGTGAAATAGAGCTGGGTCTCAGTTTCGGGGAGGATTCCGAAGTCGAAAACCTCCGGGATATTGGGGTGGACGACTCCCCGAATGTTCAGGAACTCCGCCCGGAAGCTCTCTGTTGCCTCGGCCCCGCCCTGCGGTTTCATTGTCTTCAGGGCCATGATTTTATGGTCTTTGCGGGTATCTTCGGCAAGATAGACCACACCCATTCCACCGGAACCGAGAGTCCGAAGTATCCGATAGCGTGATGCGTATAGTGCAGAATCAGGCATAAATGAGGAATACTCGGCCTAAGAGCCTTCTCCTCGGAGTTATCGTCAAAGGAGGGGGGGCTCTTGAGGGCTCATCTTATTGTTTTATGAGAAAAAAGCCCGGCGGGGAAGGGCATGAGATTGACACCGACAGCAGGAAGAATGGCAGACAAGAGAAGCGACCCCGGCCGCCAGCGGCCGGGGTCGGTTTGTGTATGGAACAGGGAGCGTAGTGACGCGGAGGTTCGTCACATGGCTCCACCAATGATGTAGCGGCTGAAGTGGGTCGTCTGGGCGGTAACTGTCATGTCATTCGGATCTACACTTCCGGGCATTCTCTCGAGCGAGCCGCTCGGCGACATATACAGCACGGCCAAGGGAGGATTGTTCGTACCATCGTATTGAGTTCCCCGATAGCTCAGCGTCAGGGTCACCGGCACGTTGAACTGGAACGGGCTGGGATTACAGTCCATGGCCACGCCCGTGACCGACGCGTTGGACACGGAAATCATCACGAAGTCGCTGACCGCGCCCGATGGGATCAGCAGTGAGTGATAGCCGAATCGAATGAACGCGCCCTGCGGACCCACGCGGAAGGTGCGCGGGGGCATCATCCACGGATTGACCGTGGGGCCGTACAGGCTCTCCCAATAGCCCTCCTGAACCAGCGGAACCTCAACACCATTGATCATTTCTCCCGGCTGCGGATTCCACAGATCCGAGTACTCACGGCTCGAATCCGGTGAGGCCGTCGGAGCACTCAGTTCGCTGCAACCGGCAATCACGAAAGCGAAAAGACCGACGGCGGCGAACGCCAGCGCGATCTTGCGAATGAAGTTACTTCGTGTTCTCATGGTCGGGACTCCTTGGTAGGGAATTCAGCCATTGGGGCCATCTCCCGCTCATCTGTTGTGCAATCAATATGCCGAATATAGTAGGTGTATCAGCTTTGTTGAGCGCAGGTCTGTTTTCTCATAATATGCGCGTGTGCACAGGTGTGTTTAGGCGATGAAGCCTGCTGCCTCTGTTGCACGGGTGGTTGATCCGAACCGTTGATATGAACCAGCAGGAATGGAAGCAAGCAGATGTTTGGGCTGTTACTTTCAGCCATACTGAAAAAATGTGGCGACCCCGGCCGCTGACGGCCGGGGTCGGTAGTTGGAAGGAACTGAAGTCTCCGGCGATATCGCTATTCCGTCTTCGCGCCGATAATGTAGCGGCTGAAGTGGGTGATCACACCCGTGACGATTTCGTGATCATCGTCCACTCCACCGGGCATCTCCTCGAACGAGTTATTCCCAGTCATGTACATGATAGCCAACGGCGGATTGTCCTGGCCTTCGTATTGGGTACCGTCATAGCTCAAGTACAGGGTTATCGGTACATTGAACTGGTACGGGCTGGGATAGCAATCCAACGCCACGGCGGTGACCGACGCATTCGACAACGTGATGTTCACGGTGTTGGTTACGGCTCCGGGCGGGACCCACAGGGCATGTTGGCCGAATACGAAGTAGCCACCTTGTGGACCAACACGGAAGGTGCGGGGCGGCATCATCCACGGATTGACCGTGGGTCCATACAGGTCCTCCCAGTATCCCTCCCGCAAAAGGGGGATCTCGTGGCCGTTCATCATGTCCCCCGGCTGCGGATTCCACATGTCGGGCCGGTCCTGATCAGCGGTCGTGGATGCGGTGGGGGAGCTGTAATCGCCACAGCCGGCCATGATCAGCACGAACAGGCCAAACACCGCGAATACTGCAGCGATCTTTTTGATTTCCCGCAACTTGACTCTCATGGTCGGTTCCTCTTTCTATTGATAGACACTTCTTCCCTGATCCTATGCCCCCGCCCATTACTTTAGCAAGCAGTATGCCGACTATGGTAGGTGTAGCAAATGTGCGTAGCTTGTCAATGGTTTTTCGATAGTTAGAATATAGTGAATGTAGGGAGGACAATATTGTCAACAAGCCACCTCGCAAAATTGGTGGAAATGCTCCGGGGGAAATGAACCAGCTGAGCTCACTTGCTCAATAGCCGACAAGGAGAACTGTAAACTTGAAGTCAGGACTGGACAAAATGGAGCCGATTGTCTATATTGGGATGAAACGAGTCAGCTTCGGAGGTGGAATGCGAATCCCTGTCGTCATGTTGTCGGTACTTCTGGCCGCTGTGTGTTTGGCTTATCAGCCGGTTCCGGTTCAGAAATCAAGGGTTGAACAGGAAATAAAGGTTCGTCTGGAAGCCTTGACCGATGATTCTGCCAAGGTGGCAGTAGCCCAGCAGTATCTGGAGGAGTTTCCGAATGATATAGCTGTGGTCCGTGCAGCTTTAGATGTGTTATTAAAGAAAATGGACGACCCAATCACATTTTTCCGGCAGCGCCTGGAGATGGACACGGGTTCGATCGCGGCGCACTATCTCTATGGAAAGGCGAGCCGGGATTCCACGATTATGGCCGAGGCGGCCCGATGGATTCTGACCCGTGAACCGGACAACTACTGGGGGCATGAACTGGCGGGCTATGCCGAGTGGTTCAAGGCTAATCCGGACACGGGGATTCTGATCCGGAACTTTCGGAAGGCCATTGAAGCCGATCCGTCGCGGCCGGAAGGCTATCTGTATCTCGGCTGGGTCTTTTGGGATGAAGAGCTGTGGCCGGAAGCGCGCGAGGTTCTGGAAGCGGGAGCTATCGTGGATCCCGAGGACAAGTCCATTCGGGATGCGCGGCTAACCGTTTATGCAGAGCAGCGCGACGGAAAGACGTTTTTCGATCTGATGCAGGGAGTTTTTTCCGATACACCGCTTATTGCCGATTTGCCGCGAGCGAAGGCCGGTCCGAACGTGACGACGGCGGATTTGCGCGGACAGCCGACGGTGATCGAATATTGGGCCTACACGTGAGGGACGTGCGTGCAGCGGTCGCTGCCGGAAATGAACAAGGCGCTCACGGAAGGCACATTCGATTTTCGCGTGTTCGTGTTTCACCGCGGCGGAGAGCACGAAAAAGCGCGCAAGATCGTCGAGGGAAAGGACGCGAACGACCGGGAATGGAAAGTGGACTTCGTGTGGAGTTCGGACACTTTTGAGAAGCAACTGGGCGGAGTGAAGGGATTGCCGAGCTACTACGTCCTGGATTCCACGGGCCGCGTGCGAGCGATGATCAAGGGACATGCCAAAGACACTCTGGAGACGCTGCGCTGGCTGATCGGGGAGATCGAAAAGCGGGGATAGGGTTAGATAGTTCTATGATAACTGAAGCGGGCGATCCGATTGGATCGCCCGCTGTTTTTTTCACAGTAGTACCCACCTACTCCAGCCGCCACTCATAGAGGAAGAAGCGCGGGTTGAACTGGATCACGCGAACCGGAACGGCAATCTCGCTCAACGCGCGCGGCAGAACATCACGGGGATCGGCGATATTCTGGACGGTATCCCAACGGATGTAGAAGATCTCTCGTTTGCCGACAAGTTGCTCACGAAGCTCCGCCTCATATTCGGGGGTCGGCGATTTGCTCGGTGGATTGGCGGCCATAACAGTCACGTTTCTCGCATCTGGCCAGTAGTAATTCAGAAGGCGATAGCCGCTGGCGAGCAGCAGCAGCGCGGAATCGTCGGTGCACTCCTTTTTCAAGAGAGTCGTCACGCCGCGCCAGTCTTCACGACGGCCATAGTACTGCGGATTCCAGAAATGAAGCAACGCCACAACGACAATCGCCCCGCCACACACGGCCAGCGCCCGCCGAACCAACGTCCGATCCAACGCCAGATAGCTCTGAGCCATGAACAGCAGCGCGAGGGGTGCGGAGAAGATCAGGTACTTGGGTTGAAGCCAGTATTGGCGAGTTACGAGTGTCGCGATCAGAGCCAGCACGACCGGCACGGTGAACAGCTCATGACCGAGCAACAATACCCGGTCGCGCGGACCTTTCACATGCAGTCTTATGAAAGACACGATCGCGATTCCCGCGGCGATGAAAACCAGCAGTACGAGGGGAATATTGCGCGCCATGTCGCCCAGTCCCACCGCACGACCGAGGGACTGCTCGGGCAGTTCGAAGTAGTTGAAGCCAACGGTAAACGCGACAAAGAGCTTGGGGAGCGCACTCGGGATGTGGGTAATGTACTCGCCCGAACGAACTTCCAGAAAGTGAAAGAAATTGGGCAGATTGGGCAGGTACAGGATCACGACCGTTGCCAGCGCAGCGATTCCTTTCCACGTTGAAACGGAACTTCGTTCACGATAGAAGGAAAGCGCGAAGCAGGCAAGGAATATCCAATAGTGAAAGTGAGTATAGACTCCGATGAGTCCCAGCAGCACGAACAGCGCCCAGCGGCCAATCACAGGTCTTTCGAGCGCCCGCAAGAACGTCAGCACCTGCAACAGCGCAACAAGCGCCACCATCGAGTACATTCGTAATTCCTGCGAAAACTCGATGAGGATCGGCGAACAAGCAACGAGCAACGCAAGGGTTCGCGCGAGGCGTTCTCCGCCGAGTCGTTTTCCCACGAAAAAAGCGACGGGGATTTGCGCCAGTCCGAACAAAAGCGGCAACAGCCGCAGTCCGACCTCGCCATGAAAGCCAATCTGCTTCCAGAGATAGAGCAGCGAGAAGAACAGCGGGCGGAAACGATCTTCGCTGTCGGTGATGAGCTTGCCGCTGTCGCGGAAAAGCGAGAAGGCTTCGTCACCATAGAAGCTGTCACCGATGCCGGGAATGCGGACGGCAAGGCTCAGTACCAAGAGAAGTGGAAGAATGATTTGCGTGCGACGCAGCATGGCGATCATTGCGGTTTCTCGCAGGTGGCCATGAGGCGATGCTTCAGACCGCAGAAGAGTGGAGTTTCCGCAATCAGCTCCATGAGCAGCAGCAAGACCAGCACCCACTTCGGGCGATACATCGGCGGGACGCCCCAGCGATAGATGCGAATGTTCACGAATCCCGCGCTCCGCAAGTGCTTCACCAGCCGCCGCCGGGTGTTGATGCGATAGGGAGCGGGATAGGTTCCCTCACTCTCGATTCTGAGCTTTTCCTTGATCCACTCACGCTGACGAATGCTCAGGAACTTATTGGGAAACATGAAGGGATTGAATACGCTGTTGGTGTTGATGAGCACGCGTCCGCCGGGTTTCATCACGCGAAAGAACTCGCGACAGACTTTTTTTGGATCATCAATATGCTCGAACACCGAATCGCAATAGACTCCCGCAAACACTTCGTCGGCAAACGGCAGATGCTCGATTACTCCGCTCGTGCGGTGACGGGGCCAGGGATTCTTCTTGAGATCATCCTGCAGGGGATCGAGACCGACCAGTTTCTTCAGCGGCTCCTTACGCTTGCCGAGGGTCGTATTGTCGCCGCAGCCGGCGTCCAAGACGAGCTCCCGCTCGAGTCCATCGGCCCAATCGGCCATGAACTTATGATTGTAGTAGCCGTTCTTGGCGGCGAGGCGCTCCCAGTAGGCGCGAAAGAGTTTGGGGACTTGCGCGCGTTGCCATTCATGCGTGTTACGAAATGCGCCTTTGGGAAGGGTTTGTTCGTCTGGCTTTCTTGACATGGATTCAAGTCGCTTTAGAAAACACTCGCTCATCCCACGTCACGGATGGCGTCCACGGGCGCGAGCTTGGAAGCTTTGCGCGCCGGATATACGGCTCCGAGATAGGAAAGCAATACGGCGATGGCGATGACGAGTACGAAATCGAGTAGCTGCATTTTGACGGGAAGAGCTTCGAGGAAGTAGATGTCGGACGGCAGCGATATCCATTTGTAGTGAAGCTGACCGTAGCAGATCAGAAAACCGAGCAGCGTACCGGTCAGGCTGCCGATGATTCCGACGATCAGGCCCTGCGCGCTGAAGATTCGAGCCACGTCGCGGTCACGCGCGCCCATTGCCTTGAGAATACCGATATCGCGCCGCTTTTCCATCGAGACCATGATGAGCGTCGAGAGAATATTGAACGCGGCGACGAGGATCACCAGCGAAAGGATGATCGTCCACATCCATTTTTCGATTTTCATCCACGAGAACAGCGTACGCCGCAGCTCGAACCACGTCTGCGCGTAGTAGGGCTGGTCGAACTTGGCCTCGATCGCGCGTTTGACCTTGTCGGCCATGTACATGTTGTTAAGCTTGATTTCGAGGCCGTCCACTCTATCCCCGCGCTTGAAGAGTTCACGGGCGGTGGTGAGATCCACGTAGGCGATGATGTCATCGAACTCAAAGAGGCCGGTCTGGAAGACGCCCGCCAGAACGAACTGCTTGACCGCGGGAGACGAAAAGGCCGAGGTCATACCGGCCGGAGAGAAAAGCACAACGGTGTCGCCGAGCATCACTCCAAGCCGGTCGGCCAGAAAGCGACCGAGCACGATGCCGGGCAGGCCGTTGCGCTCGAAACGCACACTGCCGGAGATGACGTGGCGGGGGAGTTCGCTGACTTGTCCGAGGGTTTTCGGATCCACGCCGCGGATCATCACGCCTTCGGTGGTGTTGCCGTGGCGGAGCATGCCTTTCTCGAAGACGTAGGGCGACACGCCGATGACGTGCGGGACCTGACTGACGATGGCGGCGGCCTCATCCCACTCGACGATACCGCGATCGGCATAGGTCGTCAGCCGAACGTGCGCGTCGGCCCCGAGAATGCGGGCGCGGACTTCGCTCTCGAACCCGTTCATGACTGAGAGCACGATGAGGAGCGCGGCCACGCCGATGGTCACGCCGCCGATCGAGAGATACGAGATCAGCGAGATGAAGCCGCTATGCGATCGCGAGCGCAGATAGCGAAGAGCGATATAGACGTCAGTGCGCAATGCTTAGCTTCTTAAGTGTGGAAACAGGATCACTTCACGGATGGAGGGTTGGTCGGTAAGGAGCATGACGAGGCGGTCCACGCCGATGCCCATGCCGCCGGCGGGGGGCATGCCGATTTCGAGAGCCTGCAGGTAGTCCTCGTCGAGGGGTTGCGTCTCTTCGTCGCCCGCTTCCTTGAGCCGCCGCTGAGCCTCGAAACGCTCGCGCTGGTCGAGAGGATCATTGAGCTCCGAAAACGCATTGCCGAGTTCGAAGCCCAAGGCGAAGGGCTGAAAGCGCTCGACGAGGCGCGGATCGTCACGGTGCTTCTTGGCGAGCGGCGAGAGCGAAAGCGGGTAGTCGTAGATCAGCGTCGGCTCGCGCAGACCGGGACGGACGAGGGTTTTCGTCAGCTCATCGAGAATCTTACCCTCGCCCATTGCGTGCGTGATCGCCACGTCGTTTTTCAGCGCAACTTCGCCCAATTCGCGCAGGTCACAACCTAACAAGTCTTTTCCCGTGGCATCCCTTAAGAGATCATAAAAGCGCACGCGGCGGAAAGGTTTTCCGAAGTCCATCGTCTCGCCCTGATAGGTGACTTCGGTGGTGCCGAGAGCGGCTCGCGCGACGTGGCGGAAAAGTTCCTCGGCGAGGTTCATCAAGTCGTGATAGTCCGCGTAAGCCTCATAGAATTCGAGCATGGTGAATTCGGGATTGTGGAATTTGTCCATGCCCTCGTTGCGGAAATCCTTGCAGATTTCGTAGACCTTCTCGAAGCCGCCGACGATGAGCCGTTTGAGATAGAGTTCGTCGGCGATGCGCAGAAAGAAGTTGCGGTCGAGCGTGTTGTAGTAGGTGGTGAAGGGCCGGGCCAGCGCGCCGCCGTAGAGCGGTTGCAGGGCGGGCGTTTCCACTTCGAGATAGCCGCGCGCGTCCAGAAACTCTCGCAGAGCGGCGATCACGCGGGCGCGAACGCGGAAGATTTCGCGCACGTCGGGATTGACGGCCAGATCGAGATAGCGCTGGCGGTAGCGCGCTTCCTTGTCGGTGAAGGCGTCGAAGACCTGCCCTTCGCGTTCCTTGACGACGGGCAGCGGATGGAGCGACTTGGCGAGAAGCTCGAACGACTGCGCGCGGAGGGTGGCTTCACCGGTCTTGGTGCGGAAGGCCGTTCCGCGCACACCGATGATGTCGCCGATGTCGAGCAGCTTAAAGAGCGCATAGCTTTCGTCGCCCACGCGATCGCGCTGCACGTAAATCTGCATCTGCCCGAATTCATCGCGGACGTGGCAGAAAGCAGCTTTGCCCATGACGCGGATCGTGACAATGCGACCGGCGACGGCGTAGTGTGTGCCTTCGCCCTCGGTGGTCTCGATTTTGGAATCGAAGTCGGCGAGCAACTCGGGGATGTGCGTATCCTTTTCGAAGCGATAGGGATACGGATTCACGCCCAACGCGCGGAGCTTCTCCAGTTTCTCGCGGCGAAGACGGAGGACTTCGGAAAGGTCGTCGGGTTGTGAATGAGAAGATGTGTCAGACATTCAGGGTATGTTGAGTTGGAACGATTGTGCTCTTGTCAGGATTACCCCCCTTAGAGCCTATATCAAAATAACACTTGACGGGGAGGAGCCGATTTCAGTATCTTGCGGGCATCAAGGTTGAGGAGGTTGGATGTTCCGCAAGAGTTGGGTGTTATCGGAGGCGTTTTGGACG
>JAHJDG010000174.1 GCA_018812265.1 bacterium
AATCAAGCATCCCCGCCGCTTGGTAACGATTGCCGTTTGCGGAAAGTACGTTGAGGTGCGCGATTCCTATAAATCCATCACGGAAGCCTTCGTTCATGCCGGTGCGCATCACGACGCGCGCGTGGAATTGCGCTGGATCGAGGCGGAAGATTTCGAGAATCAGTCGGCTTCGGAACTCCTCGCAGGTTGTTCCGGCGTGCTCGTGCCGGGCGGCTTCGGAACGCGCGGTCTGGAGGGTAAGCTTACGGCTGTTCACTTCGCTCGCGTGAATAATCTTCCGTATTTGGGTTTGTGTTTGGGACTGCAAGTGGCGGTCATCGAGTACGCCCGCAGCGTGTGCGGTATCAAGAAGGCGAATTCGCGGGAATTCGCGCCCAACACGCGTTTTCCGGTCATTGACTTCATGCCCGAGCAGCGCGGCATTCGACACAAGGGCGCGACCATGCGTCTCGGAAGCTATCCGTGCTTCATCGAGCGCGGTTCACGCGCGCATGAGGTCTTCGGATGCGACGCGATCACCGAACGCCATCGTCACCGCTTTGAGGTGAACAACTCGTACCGCGACGTACTGGAAGCGCATGGACTCGTGATGAGCGGAGTGTGGCCGGAGGGCAACTTGGTGGAGATCATCGAACTGCCCGATCATCCGTGGTTCCTGGCCGTGCAGTTCCATCCGGAACTCAAGAGCCGCCTCACCCGACCCCATCCGTTGTTTCGTGATTTCGTCGGCGCGTGTCTTGACTATGGCGAAGGATCACGCGCTGCGTCCGCGTCGCATCGATCCGAACGGATGCCCGCTTCATGAATAGGATTCGAGTTGCCAGAGCGTGATTTCTATCCCCTGGCGATCATCGCCGGCCCGTGCGTGATCGAGTCGGAAAGTCTCTGCATGGAGATCGCCGAGGCGCTGTTCAAGATCGCGGTGCGAACCGGTGTGCTGCCGATTTTCAAGGGGAGTTTCGACAAGGCGAATCGCACGTCCGTCGAGAGCTTTCGAGGTCCGGGATTGGAAGAAGGACTGCGGATTCTCGGTAAGGTACGAAGCGAGATCGGTCTTCCGGTTCTGACGGATATTCACGTGCCGGATCAAGCGGCGATGGCGGCCGAGGTTGTGGATATTCTCCAGATTCCGGCTTTTCTTTGCCGGCAGACGGATTTACTGATTGCGGCGGGACGCACCGGCAAACCGGTGAATATCAAGAAGGGTCAATTCCTCGCTCCCGAAGACATGCGTTTCAGCGCCGCCAAGGTCGAATCCACGGGCAATCACAAAATCATGCTGACCGAGCGGGGAACATCATTCGGATATCGCGACCTGATAGTGGATATGCGCTCGCTCGTTCGACTCGCAGCGCTCGGCTATCCGGTCGTGTACGATGCCACGCACAGTGTGCAGCAGATTGGCGGAGCGACCGGAGTCTCGGGTGGCGCATCCGAACTCATTGAGCCTTTGACGCGCGCCGCCGTGGCCACCGGAGCCGTTTCCACCGTGTTCGTCGAGACGCATCCCCGCGTGTCGGAAGCGCTTTCGGACAAGGCCAGCATGTTGCCTTTGGAAAGACTCGAGCCGCTGATCGCCGGTCTGGTTCGAATCATGGAGGCGCTGGGGATCACATCGAGTGCCGGAAATCTCGCGGAGGAATTGGGGCGATGAAGAGTCAGGACAAAATTCGCTTGAATTCCATGCTGTTCTACGCTCATCATGGGGCGCTGGAAGAAGAGCGCGATCTTGGACAGACCTTTGAGGTGGACGTGGAAGCCGTCGGTGATTTCGCTCGTCGCGCAGGGTCCGATGATCTGCACTGGACGGTGGACTATACGCTTCTGTATCGCGCGGTCGCCGAGATATTCAACCGTCAGAACTATCAATTGCTCGAAACGTGCGCGGCCGTGATTGCCGATGAACTTCTCGAACGTTTTGAGAAGGTCGAGCGAATTACGGTGCGGGTTCGCAAGCCGCACGTGCCGATGGGCGGCACCCTCAAGAACGTGGAAGTGGAGGTGACTCGCGGCCGGTGATGGTCTCATCCACGCCTACGTGGGATTCGGCTCCAACATCGGGAATGGCGCCGCGAACTTCGATGAGGTGATTCGCCGGTTTGCGGTTCGCGAGATAGACGTGCTGCGCATCTCATCACTCTATGAAACGGAGCCGTGGGGTGGCGCGGAGGGCGGACCTTTCACGAACGCGGTGATGGAAGTCGCGCGGGGCGAGAGTCCGCGTTCACTTTGGAACCGGTTGTGTGAGATCGAGACGCTCATGGGTCGTGAGCGAAGGCGACCACTCGAACCGCGCACCTGCGACCTTGATTTGCTGTTGTGGGGGGACGCGGTGGTTGATGAACCGGATCTGCGAGTGCCGCATCCGCGAATGGCGCAGCGGAAATTCGTTCTGGTTCCGCTTTGTGAATTGATACCCGACGAGGTGCATCCGGAGCTCGGTTGCACATTTACCGAACTGCTCCGGACGTGCACCGACCCACTTCAAGTGTGGCTGCGCGATCGGCCGCACGGAATGACGACGGCATGAACGGACCCCGTTATATCGCAATCGAAGGCGTGATCGGCGTCGGCAAGACGTCGTTGGCGACGCTCTTAACCGAGCGACTGAACGGCCGTCTGGTTCTGGAGAAGCCGGAAGAGAATCCGTTTCTCGAGAATTTCTATCAGGACCCGCGACACTACGCTTTCCAGACGCAATTGTTTTTTCTTCTCTCGCGATTTCGCCAGCAGCAGGAAGTCCCGGAACCGGATCTTTTCCACCCGGTGGTAATCGCTGATTACCTTTTCGCGAAGGACCGCATTTTCGCATACATCAACTTAAGCGAGGCGGAAATCGCGCTCTATGAGAAAGTCATGGCCTTACTCGAGGTGCGGCTGCGCAAACCGGAACTGGTCGTGTACCTTCAAAGTTCCACCGAGCGATTGATGAAGAACATCCGGATGCGGAACCGTTCCTATGAGCGGGACATGTCCGAATCGTACATTCGCACGCTGAATGAAGCCTACAATCATTTCTTCTTTCACTATGATGAGACACCGCTACTGATCGTCAATGCCACGGCCATTGACTACGT